>JBOHWM010000163.1:0-5747 GCA_050736555.1 Binataceae bacterium (SeqCode) | reverse complement strand
GCGTGACCCAGCCCTCATTCCAGGCGTGATCGATGATGTTTTTTTCGATCAACTTGATTGTAACCGGGTCATTATTGATGTTGAGGACGCAGGCCTCCTCGCATGGCGCGGGGCATACGCGGCCAGTGAATTCCGGAAAGTTGTTGGTCCAATGAAGCCGATCAATAGCCTCGCGCCAGTGCCCGCGGTACACCAAGTCATTCCAATCCGGGATGATATTGCCGAGCGGACAACCCTTGTGGCAGAAAGGAATGCCGCAATCCATGCAGCGGGCGCCCTGATGCCGCAGCTTCTCCTCGGGCATCTTAAGTTCATACTCGCGCCAATCCTTGATCCGCTCTCGGACCGGACGCCGGCCGGGCAGCTCGCGCGGTGTTTCCATGAAGCCCGTTATCTTTCCCATCTGAACCCGCTCTCCCGCGCCACTCCCTTAGAACGGCGTCAGACCGCTGCGAGGCGCGCCAAATCGGAATTCATGTTGAGTTGGCGTTCAAGCACGCGGCGATACTCGGTCGGCAGCACTTTCACGAATTTCGAAACGTACGCTTGCCACTGGCTGAGGATACGTTCAGCGACCTCACTGCCGGTGTACTGATGATGGCGGACGAGCAGGGCATGAATATGGCTGGCCTCGGTCTCGTCGGTCAGCCCGTGCAGCTCGACCATCCCCATATTGCAGCGGCCGGAGAAGCTCGCCTCCTCGTCCAACACGTAGGCGACGCCACCGCTCATCCCGGCGGCAAAGTTGCGGCCCGTCTTGCCCAGCACCACCACCAGGCCACGCGTCATATACTCGCAGCCATGATCGCCGACCCCCTCGACCACCGCTGTGGCGCCACTGTTGCGGACGGCAAAGCGCTCGCCGGCGATGCCGCGAAAAAACGCCTCTCCGCCGGTCGCTCCATACAGCGCGACGTTGCCGATGATGATGTTCTCCTCGGCTTTGAAGGTCACCTCGCGCGGCGGTCTGACAGCGAGAAAGCCGCCCGATAGGCCCTTGCCGCAATAATCGTTGGCATCACCTTCAAGGTAGAGCGCGACGCCGGGAGCCAGCCAAGCGCCGAAGCTCTGACCCGCCGAACCCTTAAAATGCGTCTGAATCGTATACGGTGGCAGGCCATGCTCGCCCCATCGACGCGACACTTCGGAGGACAGGATGGTGCCGACCGTGCGATTAACATTGCGAATCGGCATGTGCACTTCAACCGGCTTCTTATGTTCGAGCGCGTCGGCGCACAACTCAACCAGTTGCCGATCAAGTGCGCGTTCGAGGCCGTGATCCTGCGCTTCGACACAATGCAATGGCCAGTCGGCTGGAACATCGGGCTTGTGCAGGATCGCGCTCAAATCCACATTGCGCGCCTTCCAATGCTCGATGGCCTCGTTGACGTCGAGGCATTCGACATGCCCGACCATCTCATCGACGCCGCGGAAGCCGAGCGCGGCCATATGCTCGCGCAGTTCTTCGGCGATAAACATCATGAAGTTGATGACGTGCTCCGGTTTGCCCTCAAATTTCTTGCGCAATTCCGGATCCTGCGTCGCGATCCCCACTGGGCAGGTGTTGAGATGACACACTCGCATCATGATGCATCCGGACGATACCAGGGCCGCGCTGGCGAAGCCGAATTCCTCCGCCCCAAGCAGGGCCGCAATCGCGACATCGCGGCCGGTCTTGAGCTGGCCGTCGGTTTCGACGCGGATACGCCCGCGCAGATTGTTCATCACCAGGATCTGTTGCGTCTCAGCCAGGCCTAGTTCCCATGGGATGCCGGCGTGCTTGATCGATGTGAGTGGAGAGGCGCCGGTGCCGCCATCATAGCCACTGATCAGCACGACGTCGGCCTTGGCCTTGGAAACCCCGGCGGCAATTGTGCCGACCCCGACTTCCGCCACCAACTTCACGCTAACGCGCGCACGATCGTTGGCGTTTTTCAGATCGTGAATAAGTTGTGCGAGATCCTCGATTGAATAGATGTCGTGATGTGGCGGGGGCGAGATGAGTCCCACGCCGGGCGTCGAATAACGGATTTTCGCGATGAAATCATCGACTTTATGGCCGGGCAATTGGCCGCCTTCGCCAGGTTTGGCCCCTTGCGCCATTTTTATCTGCAACTCGTCGGCGTTGATCAGGTAATTGCTGGTTACACCGAAGCGCGCCGATGCCACCTGCTTGATCGCACTACGGCGCCAATCACCGTTGGCGTCGCGAACAAAGCGCGCTGGGTCTTCGCCACCCTCGCCGGTATTGCTCCTGCCGCCCAAACGGTTCATCGCGATCGCAAGATTTTCGTGGGCTTCCTTGCTGATCGAACCGAACGACATCGCACCGGTTTTGAAACGCCTGACGATCGCGCTGGCCGGCTCAACCTCCTCCAACGGAACCGCGACGCGATTAGACTTGAACTTCAGCAGGCTGCGTAAGGTGGCGGAGTTGCGGCTGTTTTCGTCAATCAGCCGGGTATAGTCCTTGAACAGGCGATAGTTTCCCGAACGTACCGAATGTTGCAGCTTGGCGATGGTATCCGGATTGTACATGTGAAATTCGCCACGCCGTCGCCATTGATACTGTCCGCCCGGTTCAAGCTCACCGCCGAGATTTGGATCCGCCGCATAGGAGAGTTGATGCCGGTTGGCCGCTTCACGTGTGATCTCCGCCAAGCCGATGCCGCCGACGCGCGAAGCTGTCCAGGTGAAATAGCGGTCCACGACTTCGCGGCTCAGCCCGATAGCCTCAAAGATCTGGGCGCCACGATAGCTTTGAAGGGTTGAGATCCCCATTTTCGACGCGACTTTGATCAGGCTTTTGCCGAGCGCCTTGATAAAGTGTTCGACCGCTTCATCTTCATCAATGTCCTTAAGCTGACCGTCATGGATCATGCCAGCCAAGGTAGCGTAAGCCAGATACGGGTTGACCGCGCCGGCGCCATAGCCGATCAGCAGGCAGAAGTGCATCACCTCGCGCGGTTCGCCCGATTCAACCACCAGGCCGCATCGCGTGCGCGTGCCTTCACGGATCAAATGATGATGTACAGCGGCGGTGGCGAGCAGGCTCGGAATCGGCGCCAATTGCGCATTAACGCCGCGGTCGGACAGGATCAGGATGGTGTAGCCCGCGTCGAGTGCTTCCGAAGCTTTGCGGCAGAGACGGTCGAGCGCGGCACGTAATCCCGCTTCGCCCTCGGCGAGGGAAAAGAGCGTGCTGAGCGTGGTACTGCGCAGCTCCGGCCGCGCGAGTTGGCGAATTTTTTCAAGCTGCTGGTTGGTCAGAATCGGCTGCTTGAGCCGTAATTGGCGGCAATGGCGCGCGGTTTCCTCGAATAGGTTTTGCTCGGCCCCGATCGTGGTTTCCGCCGACATCACCATTTCTTCACGAATCGGATCGACCGGTGGATTAGTAACCTGCGCGAAAAGTTGCTTGAAGTAGCTGAACAAAAGCGGCGACTTGTCGGATAGCACCGCCAAAGGCGTATCGGTGCCCATCGAACCGACCGGCTCCTGTCCATTAGCCGCCATCGGCGCAAGGATCATCTTGAGTTCTTCGAGGGTATAGCCAAAAGCCTGCTGCTGCTGGAGCAAGTCGCGCGGCTCGTACCCGTTCACGGGCGCATGAAACGGTGGCTCGGGCAAGTGCTCCAACTCGACGAGATTCTCGTCGAGCCATTGCCGATATGGCTTGCGCGCGGCGAAGCCTTCTTTGATCTCCTCGTCCTGCACGATGCGCCCTTCGGTCGTATCGACGAAGAACATCCGGCCGGGCTGCAAGCGGCCTTTCAAGGCGACCTGTTCGGGCGGGATGTCCAGTACGCCGGTCTCGGACGCCATCACCACCAGTCCGTCCTTGGTCACGAGATAGCGCGAGGGGCGCAAGCCGTTGCGGTCGAGCACGGCGCCGATTCGGCGGCCGTCGGTAAACGCAATCGAGGCGGGTCCGTCCCACGGTTCCATCATGCAGGAATGGAATTGATAGAACGCGCGTTTGGCCGGGCTCATCAACGCATCGTTTTGCCAGGCCTCCGGAATCATCATCATGACGGCATGGGCCAGCGGCCGTCCGGTACGCACCAGTAACTCAAGACAATTGTCGAACATGGCGGAATCGCTGCCGTTGTTTTCAATGATCGGCAGGATTTTCTCCATGTCCGCGCCAAAAAGTGGGGAGGCGAACTGCTTTTCCCGCGCATGCATCCAGTTGATATTGCCGCGCAAGGTGTTGATCTCGCCGTTATGCGCGAGGAAGCGATACGGATGGGCGCGATCCCAACTCGGAAAGGTATTAGTCGAAAAACGCTGATGCACCATCACCAGCGCGCTAACCATCGCCGGGTCCAGCAAGTCGGGATAAAACTGCGGAATCTGATGGGAGATGAGTTGACCCTTGTAAATAATGGTCGAACTGGAAAGGCTGCAAATATAGAACAGTTCGCCCTCGGCCAGCGCCAGTTTGGCCGCTTCATTGGTAACGCGCTTGCGGATTACATAGAGCTTGCGTTCGAGGGCTTCCTCATCCTCGATATCGGCGCCGCGCCCGATGAAGATTTGTCGAATCGCGGGCATTCCCTGCCGCGCGATCGTGCCGCATGCACTCTCAACCACCGGCACATTACGCCATCCAAGGAACTGCTGCCCCTCCTTCCGCACGATCCGCTCGAAAATCTCCTCGCAAAGGTTGCGCTTTTCGGTTTCGAGCGGTAGGAACACCATCCCGACGCCGTACGCACCCGGTTCAGGTAGCGTGAAGCCGAGCTTTTCAGTTTCACGAGCGAAGAATTCGTGCGGAATCCGCATCAATACCCCGGCACCGTCGCCGGTCCGTGGATCACACCCACAAGCGCCGCGATGGGTCAGGTTGTCGAGCACCTGCAGACCCTTGAGCACGATGTCGTGCGAGGCCTCGCCCTTGACATTGACGACAAAGCCCACTCCGCAAGCGTCGTGCTCATGGGCGGGGTCATAGAGACCCTGAGGGGACGGAATGCCGCGGTATCGATGCATCTTCATACCCTTCTCGACTCGATAAGATTCTTCTGGGCGCCATGGCGATGGCGTTTGCCATTGCCGTCCTCTTGCCCGCCCTCAGGATGATTAACGGCAATCAGCGTGCGTTCGGTATGGGTTGACAGGACCACCATGGTCTCGGTGCGCAGCACGCCTTCGATCAGGCGGATGGTCCGAATCAGTCGCTCGAGCGAAGCGGTGTTACGCGTCTTGACCTTCAACAGCACGGTATGTTCGCCGGTCACGTGATGGCATTCGAGCACGTCATCGAGTAGCGCGACGGTCTGTTCGAACAGTCCAATCGTGCGTGGATGGCCGATCGAAACGCCGATGAACGCCGTCACATCCTTGCCCAGGCAGCGTGCGTCAACCGAGGCGTGATAGCCGGTGATGACACCCGCCTCTTCGAGCTTTTTGACCCGCTCGATTACCGATGGCGCGGACAAACCGACTTGTTCGCCCAGTTTGACCAGCGGGATGCGGCCGTGTTCCTGCAGAATCACGAGAATTTGAAAATCTATCGCGTCGGGCTCAAAGGCCTCGTTACCTGACTTCATTAGGCAAACCTCGGGGAAGCCCGTCAAAAATAACAGGAACAGCGTTACTGTCAAGTGTTTGTAAGGAAATTTAGTCGCCTAAGCGACGTTTTCAACGAAAATTGCCCGGCGGATACCTTAATCAGTTAGGAGATTCGCGCGAAATGCCTTAATCGACAGCCTCCAACACTCTTGATTTATAAGGCTTAATGC
>JBOHWM010000162.1:0-3005 GCA_050736555.1 Binataceae bacterium (SeqCode) | reverse complement strand
GGGCCGGGAGGAACTCGACCTGCCGCAAAAGATGCATCGCCTCGCGCAGTGGTGTGAGGACGCGACGCAGGCGAGCAAGGCGGAAGGCGAACCTTCCTACCGCTTCGTGTACGTGGACGAGGCAGGTTTCGAGGCCCACAAACCGCCGACCTTCGCCGGGCTGGCAGCTACATTTCGCGACTACCAAAAGGACTGATCATGCCGCTTTACGACAACGCCGCCTGCGAACATCTCAACGGCATCTACGCCGAGGGCGAGCTCGAATCTGAACGAGCGATTCGGAAATTCCGAATGGTTCGTTCAGCGACCGTGCGATCGAAGCTTGGGCTATACTAGCCATAAACCCATTTTTATGGTGATATGGCAATGAAGACTACGCTTGAACTTCCCGATGATCTGATGCGTGCAGTCAAACTGCACGCCGCCGCTACCGACCGCAAAATGAAGGATGTCGTCGCCGAGGCCATTGCATCGGGCTTGGCCGCTTCCAACGAGGCTGCAGCCACCGGCAAGCGCGCGCGCGACAAGGCTGCGTCGCGTCGGCGCACGCCCTCCCGCCGGGCTTCGAAACTCGATCCCGCGTTGGAAGCTCTGTTCGCCGCCGGCGATGCCATGGCCGCTGCCGGCGTGGATTTCAAGGCTTGGGCCAAACACAGCCGCGACGTTTGGCGCTGAAGGCATGCCGGGGACGATCCATCTCGACACCAACGTACTGGTATTCGGTCTCGAACCGGGTCACACCTTGCGCGCGCGCATTGCGCGCTGGCGGCGAGATCAAGTTCCTCTCGCCGTCTCAGGCATGGCTTGGGCGGAATTTCTTTGCGGTCCGGTCACGGCCGATTCGGTACGCAACTGGGACCACGTGCTAGACGGCGTCATCGTGCCCGTTGACCGCGGCATCGCCGAGCGCGCGTCGGTGCTGTTCAATCATACCGGGCGGCGCTCGCGTTCGCTGCCCGATTGCATCATCGCGGCCACCGCCATCCTGCACGATGCCAAGCTCGCCACATTGAATCGACGCGACTTCGAGCCCTTTCGTATGCACGGACTGGAACTTGCCTGATGCCCAAACCCGCCCAATCCGCCTACGACCTTTCCGACGCCGAAAAGCGCGATCTGATCGAGTTGATCCAGCAAGGCAAGAACCTGCCCGAAAAATATCGCTTCGTGCTGTTCGAGGACAAGCGCGAGGTCGAGCTGGTGTGGAACGGCAAGACCCGCGACGTGTGCACCACCGTCCTGCCGTTCCAGACCCTGGAACATGTGGACGAGCCGCGCACCGAAACCAAGGTGCAGCATGAGTTATTCGACGCGCGCGGCCGGCAAACGCGAGGCTGGACCAACAAGCTGATCTGGGGCGACAACAAGCTGATTTTGTCATCCCTCAAGGCCGGCGCGCTACGCCGCCAGATCGCGGACGCCGGCGGCCTGAAACTCATCTACGTCGACCCGCCGTTCGATGTCGGCGCGGATTTCTCAATGGACATCGAGATCGGCGGCGAGACGTTCCACAAGGAACCCAACCTGCTGGAACAGATCGCCTACCGCGACACATGGGGCCGTGGTGCGGACAGTTTCGTTAGCATGATCTACGAGCGGTTGATCCTGATGCGGGATTTGCTGGCGGAGGATGGGAGCATTTATGTGCATTGCGATTGGCGGGTGAACTCGTTCATTCGTCAAGTGCTCGATGAAATCTTTGGGGCAAATCGCTACAGAAACGAAATTAGATAGAAGCGGCAGCCCCCGCGAGGAGCAAAGGCAATCTCGAGGCAGTACGCCAAGAGTTCAGACACGATTCTCTACTACTCGCGAGGCGATCAGTATCGTTGGAATCCGCAGTTCAAGAGTTACAGCGCGGCATACATAAAATCTAAGTTTGTCCATAAGGACAAAGATGGCCGCGTTTACCGTATCGACGCAATCGGCGATTATTCTGCGGCATCAATCGCTAATTTCATGGCGCGCTGACGGATCTATGATTACCCATCAGGGAAAGTTGGATTAGTTCGTTACCTTGACGAAGCGAAGGGCAAAGCAATCACTGACATCTGGATCGACGTGTCGGAGGTGAATTCGCAAGCAATCGAAAGCACTGGTTATGCCACTCAGAAGCCGGAGTCATTGCTGGACCGCATCATCAGAGCCAGCAGCAACGAAGGCGACCTCGTCGCCGATTTCTTCTGCGGCTTCGGCACCACTGCGGCGGTCGCCGAAAAGCTCGGTCGCAAGTGGATCGCCACCGACCTCGGCAAGTTCGCCATCCACACCACCCGCAAGCGCCTGATCGGCGTGCAGCGCGAATTGAAAGCAGCCGACAAGAATTTCCGCGCTTTCGAGGTGCTGAACCTCGGTCGTTACGAGCGGCAGACGTACCTCAATGTCAGCGGCCGCCTGTCGTCGGAACAACGCGAGGCCGCCCTGGTGCAAAAAGAACGCGAGTTTCGCGAGCTGATTCTGCGCGCCTACAAGGCCGAACCGTTGGAAGGCGACGCGTTCTTCCACGGCAAGCTGGGCGGGCGGCTGGTGGTGATCGGCCCGATCAACCTGCCAGTAGGCCGTTTGTTCGTCGAGGAAGTCATCACCGAATGCCGCAAGCGCGGCGCCACACGCTGCGACGTGCTGGCCTTCGAGTTTGAGATGGGCTTGTTCCCGGCGGTGCTGGACGAGGCCAAAGCCAAGGGTATCGACCTGACGCCGAAAGCCATCCCGCCGGAAGTCTTCGACAAGCGCGCGGTCGAACGCGGTCACGTACAGTTCTTCGACATCAGCTTCATCGCCGCCACCCCGCGTTACGCCAAGGGCAAGAGCGCGAAGGAAAAACTCACCTTGCGCATCGAACTGACCGACTTTTCCGTGTACTACACGCAAGGCGCGGGCGACGCCGCCGAAGCGGCGCTGAAAGCAGGCAAGTCCAACGTGGTTTGCGAGCAGGGCCAGCTCATCAAGATCAACAAGGACAAGTCCGGCGTGGTCACGCGCGAACGCCTTACCCGGCACTGGAC
>JBOHWM010000161.1:0-1545 GCA_050736555.1 Binataceae bacterium (SeqCode) | reverse complement strand
CTTGATGCCTCCGAGAATACAATAGGCCGCCACGCGTGTGTCACATTGCCGCACCAGCTTCATTTCGATCCCAAGGTCAAGCGAGCGTTGAATCTGATCGGCGATTTTTTCGTAAAAATCCCGAATACGCGCGTCAAGTTCCCGGTCGAATCCAACCGAATGATTCAAGAGAATGTCGGTCAGCTCCCGTTCCGCCAGCACGAAATTCAGCACGCGGCGAAGATTGTTGCGCAATTGCTGCACCGGGTCGAGCTCGCCCGCGCCGACCTGGATACGCTGAATGCGGTGGCGCAATTCGCTCACTACCTGTTCAAGCAACTCCTCGAACAAATCGCGCTTGTTCTGAAAGTAAAGGTAGAAGGTGCCGCGCGCGATACGAGCGCGCGAAATGATATCCGCGATATTGGTGCGGTGATAGCCCTTGCGGGCGAATATACGCTTGGCGTGACGTAATACCTGCTCACGCCGGGCCTGGCGGTCCATCGAGCCCCTCTTTACTAGGCAAGGTATAGGCGCCTTAATCGACTGTCAAATCTTTGGACATACGGATGCGACGTTCATCCACAGCCGCAGGCTCGATGAGGAGGATCAGCGCGACCTTATCCGCCCCGTTTGGGGGTCGGAGTCGGCGCCGGCAACTGCGGACATGGGGTGCAAGCGGGAACCGGCGCGCCGACCTGAATTGAGACGTTTTGACTCGTAAAGCCGCCCGCCGCTACCGAGATACAGGCGCATCCCGGCGTGATTCCCTGAAAAAGGCCATTCTGCTGATAGGCGACGATGTTGGGCGGCGTCGAAAACCATAAGCCGCTGGCGGTCTCGTCGCGATAGCGAAGCTGCTTCTTGTTGACGACGCTGAACGTACCCTGGGCGTTGAATCCGGCGGTGCTACCGATGGCGACCGTGGCGCTGACCACCGGCACGCATTCGGTCGGCGTCGGGGTCGGCGTTTTCTTGCCCACGAAGGCAATATCTTCGTCAGCACCCGCAGGTCCGTTAGTGGGAGGAGCGCTGGTCGCACTCGCCTTGGGGCTCTTGGTGGGACTCGGGGATGGAGTAGGAGTAGCTGGCATCGGAGTGCCCGCGCAGATCGCCACCGATTCCAATGAAGACGGCTTTTGTGTCACTGAGGTCGAAGTTCCACCACCGCCGCAACTTAACAACATCGCCGCCGCCAAAAAGGAAAGCACCGGCACGAAAACCAGCCATCTACGCCACCACAGCATCGAGCATTGAGCTATGACGGCCACGACCGGTGCTGTCAAGCACAAGGCTCGCGAATTTGCCCAATTAAGGTAATAACTTGCGGCTTTACAAATTCGCGTGAAATAGACTAAAAACAGGCGGGCAGCTGGAGGAGGGGGGAGACTCCCCAACGCCCGCCTTTTCAAGCCGTCCGCCTGGCGACAGACGACCTTTCGGCTGCAGGGAGGAGCACGCAACCGGAGCGCGGGTTTTTCTCGCGCTCAATACTATTCGACGCACGCCCCAAAAATTTATTCAGTTCCGATCGGCAATCAAAAAAATATCCTCCTTAACCGGTAG
>JBOHWM010000160.1:0-5220 GCA_050736555.1 Binataceae bacterium (SeqCode) | reverse complement strand
ACCTGGCGTTATTTGGCGCGATGAAAGCCGCGGTTGGACGCCGCCGTATCGTCAGTTCCTCAATCGAGCATTCTTCGGTGATGGCCCCGTTGATGGAATTGGAGGCGCGTGGCTGCGAAGTCGTACGCGTCGTTCCTGACCGCGAGGGCCGCGTAGGGGCGGATAGCGTAATCGCCGCGCTGGACCAACGTACCGCGTTGGTCACGCTGGGCCTGGCCAATTCGGAAACCGGCGCGGTGCAGGAAGACGTCAGCGTGATTGCGCGTGCGGCGGTCAATAATGGCGCCATGTTTCATCTTGACGCGGCGCAGGCACTCGGCCGCATTCCGGTTGACGTCGCCGCTCTTGGCTGCGACTTGATGACGTTGAGTGCGCACAAAATCGGTGGCCCATCCGGGATTGGTGCCTTGTACGTCGGGCGAGCCGCAAAAATGTCACCAATGATGCTGGGGGGGTCGCAGGAAAGCGCGCTGCGGGCGGGTACGCCCAACTTATTCGGCGCGGCGGGTTTCGGAGTAGCCGCCGACGAGGTAACGGCAAATCTGGCTGGCGAGAACGCTCGTATGTCGCGGCTGGCCATTGACCTGCTTCAAAAATTGATGAATTCGATTCCCGGGTTGATGCTTCATGGGGCGGCGGCGCGGCGCCTTCCAAATACGCTCAACCTTGCTTTTCCGGGTGTACTCGGCGAGAGCATGCTGATCGCGCTTGACCTGGAAGGCGTCGAGGTTTCGATGGGCTCGGCGTGTGCCGCCGGAGCGGTCGAGCCGTCACACGTGCTGCTCGCAATGGGCTGCGACGCGAACGAGGCGCGCAGCTCTTTGCGCCTTAGCCTGGGATGGAGCACTACGGCGCAGGAAATTGATCGCGGGGCCGCGATTATCGCGCATGTGTGGCGTCGCGTAAATGCAGCCGAGCCGTCCATTATCAATATTGCCGGCGGCAGCATCGCCCCGGGGGAGCCAGCATGATGGGCGCGCGGGTGTTGGTCGCAATGTCGGGCGGGGTCGATAGTTCGGTCGCCGCTGCCATCTTGCGCGAGGACGGATACGACGTGGTCGGTATCGCGATGCGGCTTGCTCCCGAAACTGCGACGGGTCCGCGGCGGCGTGGCACCTGCTGTTCCCATGATGATTTCGAGGACGCGCGCCGCGTAGCCGAGCGCATGGATTTCCCCTTTTATGTGGTGGACTTGCGCGCGGATTTTGGCGCCCGCGTGATCGACAACTTCGTCTCCGAATATCTGAACGGCCGGACGCCTAATCCGTGCGTGATGTGCAATCGGGAAATCAAGTTCGATCGGCTGTGGACGAGGGCGCGCGCGCTTGATGTTGATTTCGTCGCGACCGGCCATTATGCGCGTATCGTGCGCGATGACGATGGGCGGTTTCATCTGATGCGAGCGGCGGACGCCGCCAAGGATCAATCTTATTTTCTATTCACTTTGGGCCAGGACGAATTGCGGCGCACGTTGTTCCCTTTGGGTGGGATGTCCAAGAGCGAAGTGCGCGCGCGTGCGCGGGAATTGGGACTGGCCAATGCGGATAAAGCCGAAAGCCAGGAAATCTGCTTTGTCAGCGACGGCAATTATGCCCGGTTCGTAACGAATAAGGCTAATTCCGCTGAGATTCGCCGCGGCCACATTATCGATTCGCAGGGACGCGCGCTCGGCCCTCATCAGGGCGTGCATCACTTCACCATCGGTCAACGACGGGGACTGGGGGTGATCGCGGGCGAGCCGCTGTATGTGAATGCCATCAATGCGGAAACCGGAGATGTATGCGTAGGTCCACGCGCGGCGCTGGAGGCCGCTGGACTTATCGCCGGCCATGTTAGCCTGGTCGATAAGGAAAGCGTAGCCGGGAGCAGCCGAATTGAAGCGAAAATCCGCTACCGCCATCCGCCGATTCCAGCCTCAGTGACGCTGCTGGGGGACGGCCGTGCGGAGGTTCGCTTCGCTCATAGCGGTCCCGCCGTGACGCCCGGCCAAGCCTGCGTGTTCTATCGCGGTGACGAGGTGCTGGGCGGCGGTTTTATTGAGCAAGCGATCAGGGGGGCGGCCTGATGCGCTTTGCGCTCGCCACCCTTGGTTGCAAGGTCAACCAGTACGATTCGGCGATCATCGAGGCGCGCTTGGGCGCGCTCGGGATGGAGCGATGTGCATTTGACCAGCCGGCGGATGTTTACATCGTCAACACCTGCACGGTCACCGATCGTGCTGACAGTGAGAGTCTGCGCCTGGCGCGGCGTGCGCGCCGCCTCAATCCAGCCGCGCGTATCATCATGACCGGATGCCTCGCACAGGCCAATCCGCAAGCACTCGCCGACGCGCACGAGGTGGATGTGGTAGTCGGACTGGGGCGCCTGGACGATCTTGAGCGTGCCGCCATTGCGATGCCTGAAGAACGCGTGATGGTCACGAATTTGCGCAAGCAACGCGCCGAAATTGAGCTGGGCGCGGTCGCCTTGGAAGGCCATACGCGCGCTTTCCTCAAGGTGCAGGAAGGCTGCGATCAGTTCTGTACTTTCTGCATTGTGCCGTTTTCACGCGGAACTTCGCGCAGCGTCGAGCCACGAAGAATAATGGCGGCGCTCGATAAGATGTGCGAGCGCGGTTTCAAAGAGGTTATCCTGACTGGCGTTCATCTGGGCGGCTATGGCAAGGACCTGCGGCCACCGATCACTCTTGAAGCGTTGCTTGAGATGTTGGCGGAGCGTGCGCCGCTCACGCGGATTCGCTTAAGCTCGCTGGATCCCGAAGAGCTAAGTGACCGGACGATCGCGACGATCGCCAGCAGTCCGAAATTTTGCCCTCATTTCCATTTGCCGTTACAAGCCGGTGAGAATGCGCTGCTGTTGCGGATGCGCAGGCGGTATACAATCGAATACTATCGCGAGCGCGTCGAACGTGTCTTGGCGTCGGCGCCGGATGCCGCGATCGGCACCGATTTGATTGCCGGATTTCCAGGCGAGACTGCGGCACAATTCGAGAATTACTTTAAGTTTGTTCAGGACTTGCCGCTGGCGTACTTTCACGTCTTTCCGTATTCGGTTCGCGTCGGCACTACCGCCGCCAAGTTGGAAGGTCGTCGGTCTGCCGCGGAGATAAAACATCGCGCACGAGTGTTGCGCGAATTGGGTGACGCCAAGAAACGCGCCTTTGCCGCGCGCTTCGTCGGACATAAGCTTAGAGTATTGGTTGAAGAACGCGCCGTTGATGGCCGCCTGAGCGGTTATAGCCGTAATTACATCAGGATGCACTTTGACGGTTCTGACCAGTTGATCAACCGGGAAGTTGAGGTGGAGGCATCGTTTGTACAGGGCGCTTCACTGGTGGGCCAGACTATGCGGACGCACGCCCAAGCCATCGCTGGCGAAACGCGTTCCGCTTGACAATACCGAGGCCGGCCTTGAACGAAAACTGAACTACAGTTTCCGCAAACCGGATTTACTCATCACCGCGTTGACCCATCCCAGCGCCGCGATCGGCGGGCAGGCCCATTATGAACGTCTGGAGTTCTTGGGCGACGCGGTGCTCGATTTGGCGATCGCGGATCTGCTTATGCGCCGCTTCCCCGACGCGAAGGAAGGTGCTTTGTCCAAAGAGCGCGCCTCGATCGTGAACGGCCGTACGCTGGCCTTCAAAGCGGTTGAGGTCGGTTTGAGCGCCAGGTTGAGACTGGGCAAAGGCGAGGAGAAGAGCGGCGGCCGTGATAAAACCTCGATTCTCGCGGCTTCATTCGAAGCCGTGCTGGGTGCGATCTATATCGACGGTGGCTTGGTCTCGGCGCAGGCGGTGGTGGAGGGGTTGTTTAGTGACGACATCGACGGTCCCGCGGCTGAACGCGATTACAAAACGGAGCTTCAGGAAATTGCTTACCGGCGCTTCCGAGCGCAACCGATTTACGAACTGGTGGCCGCTCGCGGCCCCGATCACGCCAAACGTTTCACCACTATGATCCGGATTAGCGGGCGCGAATTGGGGGTTGGCGAGGGCGGCAGCAAGAAGCAGAGCGAGCAAGCCGCGGCACGGGCGGCGTTGCTCCAAATCGAAGAGGAACAGAGCCAGCGGAACTGAATCCCATGGATGGGATGGGAAGTGAAGCCGATGTCTGCCGGGAATAATTGGCACGAATGAATGACTTCATAGTTGCGGAAAAGCCGCCAGCTTACCGCGCCGGCTTCGTCACGCTTGCCGGTCGTACCAACGTGGGCAAATCGACCTTGCTCAACCAGTTGGTGGGGCAGAAGGTCGCGATCGTTACGCCCAAGCCGCAAACCACCCGGCGCCGTATCATTGGGATTCGCACCGACGCCGACGCGCAGATGATTTTGATTGATACGCCCGGACTGCATCAGCCGCGCCGCGAACTCAATCGCCGCATGGTGGCGACTGCGCGCCGCTGCTTTACGGAAGGCGAAGTGATCCTCGCAATGGTGGCGGCGGGCGACGTTCAGGATTGCGCGTTTTTACGCGATTTGGGGCGACTGGGCAAGCCACTGATTGTGGCTCTCAACAAAATTGACCTGGTGACGCGTGAGCGTTTGATGGCATTGCTGGAGCGGCTGGGTCAGGTTGCTCCAAACTGCGAGATCGTGCCGATAAGCGCGCTGACCGGTGAAAATATCGACGAACTAATCAGGGTACTCAAATCGATGTTGCCGGAAAGTCCGGCACTGATGCCCGGCGATGAGTATACCGACCAGAGCGCGCGCATGATCGCGGGAGAGGTCATTCGCGAGAAAATCTTCCTCGCGATGCGCCAAGAGATTCCCTTTTCAACAGCGGTTCAGGTCGAGCGCTTCATCGAAGAACCTGAACGCAACCTCGACATCATTACGGCGGCGGTCGTGGTTGAACGCGACGCCCATAAAGGCATGGTGATCGGCGCGGGCGGCAGCCAGCTCAAGCGGATTGGGAGCGAAGCGCGGCATGAACTGGAAGAAATCCTCGGCACCCGCGTCTTCTTGGAACTTCACGTAAAGGTTGAAAAAGGCTGGACCGGCGATCCGCGCAAGCTCAAGGAATTTGGCTTCTGATATGCGCCGCGGCGTGACTCAGGAAACCTCCACCGCGCTCACCGCGGGGGCCTTCGGCCTACCAGTTGTGATGCTGGTCGGACGCGTCAACGTTGGCAAATCGACGCTGTTTAACCGCATCGCGACGGGCCGCCGCGCGATCGTCAGTCCGGTGGCGGGGACCACACGGGATCTCAGCCT
>JBOHWM010000159.1:0-2821 GCA_050736555.1 Binataceae bacterium (SeqCode) | reverse complement strand
CTACCGGTCCAACTCGCATCTGCGCAGCCAGCCGGAACAAGCCGTACAAGATGGCCGGCGCGGTGCCTCGACCTAGCGGTTGTATCGCCAGGTCATGCTCGCTGAGATTGCCATAGAATTGCTCATGGCAGCGCGTTACCACCGTCACCGTATGCTGAGGCCGGACCGATAACGAAACGCGATTCCAAGTCTGCTTGAGCAACGTCTCTTCACCCAGAACCGCACAAAACTGCTTCGGCATGCTGTAGCCGGAAATCTGCCGAGTCAGCGAGATCAGTCTGATGCCCTCGCCACCGGCCAGAATCACTGCGCCGCGTATCGGCTGCTCGCTTCGAACACTCATGCTCCCGTCCTTTTCCGTTCGTACCATTGCGTACTAAGGGATATGGGACTAAGCAGGTTCGATGCCGGAGCGTCAGAGCCTAAATAGATCAAAGGTTTTTGCTTTAATCGCCGCGCAACAACAAAACGCGCGCGGCTTTCAAAAAGGGAATTTTTTCCACACCGTAACCGTGTGGAAGCGGCGGAAGTTTGATTTTCTTTGTGATTTCTTGGCGAAAGTTTCGTTGGACGTGCGTTATGCCAATGAAATGAAGGGTGACGTCTTGATAAGAGAATGAAAAGCGCGGGCGCCGCGACAAGGGTTCCGTGACGCCCGCTTATGAATCGATTACCGCATGATTCGCATCAGTCCGGACGGGCTGCCGTATTTGACGCCGTTGAAGTATTCGTTGGGCGCATTGGAATCGAGAAATGGCCCTGCCTTCCGGGATTGGTATAGGGAAGACCAAATGGTCTCGTGGGTATTCTAAAGATCCATCGCGGTTCGACGTCTGCCTCTCTCGATTTTCTTGTCAACCCGGACTTTCTAGATGAACACGGCCGCTGCCAGTCGGAATCGGAGCGCTCGTGGATCACACACGTGGGAATGCTATTCAGGTGATCTGAGTATCGGCGGCTACGAGCGAATACGAATGACGGAGTTAAACGTAGAGCTTCCCGGGCGAAGCGATTAAATTGCCGTGGGCGTGGGCAGGCGGAGCCAGGCGAGGAATTCGCGGTTTCCCGCCGCCCCGGCCAGCG
Organism: Binataceae bacterium (SeqCode); assembly: GCA_050736555.1. Lineage (GTDB taxonomy): Bacteria > Desulfobacterota > Binatia > Binatales > Binataceae > JBOHWJ01. The sequence continues at coordinate 1,738 of JBOHWM010000159.1, read as the reverse complement.
GTGATTCGATGGCGCCTGCCGGCTGCAATCCTACAGCCGCGGCAAATGTGAGCACTTCGTTCAGCGCCGCTTGTCGCAATTTGTCGTCACGAACCACACCACCCTTGCCCACCTTGCCTTTGCCAACTTCGAACTGCGGCTTCACTAGCGCGATAATTTCAGCGGGTGCCAAAGCCAGTCTGATAGCGGCGGGCAATACGAGGCGGAGCGAGATGAAGCTCGTGTCAATCACAACCAGATCCGGTTGATAGGGCAGCTCGCCGGGCTTAACCAAGCGAATATTGGTACGGTCGAACACCGTCACGCACGGATCGCGGCGAAGGCGGTCGGCCAACTGGCCATAACCGACGTCGAGTGCGATTACGTGAGCGGCTCCGCGCTCTAACAGCACATCGGTAAAGCCACCTGTCGAAGCTCCGACATCCAAGGCATGACGGCCGCGTGGGTCCAGCGCAAACTGATCGAGCGCCGCGATCAGCTTGTACGCGCCGCGGCTGGCGTAACGTGAACCACCGACGACAGTGATCGTGGTGGCAGGCTCGACACGCAAATCAGGTTTGGCGGCGGGACGTGAGTTAACGCGCACCTGTCCCGCCATAATAAGGCGTCGTGCGGCTTCGCGGCTGTCGGCCAGGCCGCGCCGTGCCATTTCGAGGTCAAGCCGTGCGCGCATCGGAGAACTTCATGCTGAGATCGAGTGGTGTCAAGATGGCTCTTCGTCATCGTTGTCGATTGCAGGGGTGTCGAATGGCGCGCTATGCAGATCGCTGTTCGCATCCCGCATCAGGACTTCGATTTTGCGTTCGGCCTCGTCCAGCCGGCCATTGAGCGAGCGCACGAGGGCGACGCCGCGCTCGAACGCGCTGATCGACTCTTCCAATGAAAGCTCGCCCGAGTCGATCTGTGTCACGAGGCCTTCGAGGTCTTTAAGTTCATCCTCGAACCTTTTTTTGTTCTCCGCCATAACACGCTAGTTCTCCCGCGCGACGGTGCGCGCACGCAAACGCCCGCGCTTGAGCCTGATGTCCAGCTCGTCGCCGATTTCGACCGTGGCCGCGTCGACAATCGCGCGATGGTCACGCTGATTCACGGCTACAGCATAACCGCGCTCGAGTACCCGCAGGGGTGATAATGAATCGAGCCGCCCAGCGGCCGCCGCCAGTTGTATGCGCCGCGAATTGATCGCCGCAAGAATTGTGTCGCTCAGCCTTGCCCGACGGTCTTCCAAAAGATTTCGGCGAGCCGCCAGAGTCCGTCGGAAATTGTTAACATCCAGTCGCGACCGCAAGCGCTCGAGCGCCAATCGTCGCGGCGCGGCCTTCGCCGCCAGCGCCTGTCCAAGACACGATGCGAGCCGCGCGACGAGCAGGCGCTGCTCACGCGCCGCCGGCGTGCGCAAGCGTCCGGCAAGCTCGCGCAAACGGCGGCGGGCATCCTCCAGCCGATGATGTATCGTCATGTCGAGCTCGGCGGCGGCGTCGTCCAGCCGGAGGCGCGCCTGGTGGGCCGTCGCGGCTGGAGGTTTGACATAGGAGCCGAGTTGATCCAGCCGCTGGCGATGTCGCCCGAGTGACGTCAAAATAGCGCCGCTGAGTCTGACCTCGGCGCTTTCGATGCGCTGGTGCAAATCGGTCATGTCTGGCACGACAATTTGGCCCGCGGCGGTCGGAGTGGGGGCGCGCACGTCGGCGACAAAATCGGCGATGCTGTAATCGATTTCATGGCCGACGGCGGACAC
>JBOHWM010000158.1:0-1760 GCA_050736555.1 Binataceae bacterium (SeqCode) | reverse complement strand
GTCGTACCAGGCGACAAGATCACCCGCAGCCGCGGCTGCTGACTCAGATAATCGATCAGGGTGGGTTCGATACTGTCGTTTTCAGCCAAATCACAAACGCCTTCGGTCAGCTCAAGTGCGCGCACCGTGGCGTCGGGAACGACTTTGAAGACAATGCCGCGTATAGCGTTGGATGGTGCCGGACGCTCTGGATTGCGCTTGAGCACCACCTCCTCGTCACGCACGAAACGAACCGGCATGAACGGTCCACTACCCACTGGCGTTGACGAAGCCTCCTGGCGCGGCGCCGGGGTGCCATAGGGAACGATACCCAACATCGCCATCTGCGGCGCGGGCGCATAAGGTCGCCGTGTCGTCATTTCGACGGTATAAGAATCAAGCGCGTGGATATTGGCCAACTGGGTGAAACCGGCACGCTTGACCGACATCGATTTCGGATCGAGCACGGAGTCGTAAGTGTAGATAACGTCGCGCGCGGTCAGCGGCCGTCCGTCGCTGAAGCGGAGATCGTGGCGCAAATGAAAAATGAGCACGGTCGGAGAGGGACGCTCGTAGCCGCTGGCCAGGTCTCCGACGTAACGCCCGTGCGCGTCGGTCCGGAGCATGGAGTCGAACATCAACTCGCCCACGCGCTGCGAGATGGCGTCGGCGGCAAAGCGGGGATCGAGCGCGGTGGGCGAAGTGTTGATATCGACCTGAATGTAGCCTGCCGCGCCATATGACGCCGCTTTGCGCGAACAGGCACTCGTCGAAACGGCGCATAGCAGCGCTATCGCTACCATCCAACTCAGGCGCCTCGGGGCGGAGTGCAAGTCTCCTCCCGTCGCCATATACCGGCACTTCCTTGGGCTCATCCGCAACGATGGCGAATAATAGCAGATGGACGCGGCTTGCGCGTCACTTCAAGGCAAACTATCCGGCAACTGAGCCAAACTGAGACATCGATATGGCACAGCAATGGCGCGAACGGGTGATAATCCGCGCGGGTGATCTCACCGAAGCCAATGTGGACGCGATCGTGAACGCGGCCAACAACGACTTGAAATTGGGCGGCGGTGTGGCCGGTGCGATTCGCATCAAAGGCGGCCCCGAAATCCAGCGCGAATGCGATCGCATTGGGCCGATTCGAATCGGCGAGGCGGCCATCACCGGCGCGGGACAGCTCAAGGCGCGCTTTGTAATTCATGCCGCCAGCATGCGTTTGGGTGGCCGCACCACCGAGCGGACGTTGCGTGAAGCGACGCGGCATTCGCTGATGCGTGCCAACGAGGCAGGACTCGACTCGATTGCCTTCCCGGCGATCGGAACGGGCATCGCGGGGTTTCCCATGCGAGATTGCGCGCGCGTGATGCTCGAGGAAATTCGCGATCACTTCAACGCCGGCGGTTCACTCAAGCGGGTCGAAGTGGTGCTCTTCGACCAATCGGCCCTGGCGGTTTTCGGCCATCAACTCGAGACCCTAAGTTGAACGAGACCAAGGAGAAATCGCGGCATCGCGGATTACTTGGCTCGCCTTCAATGCTTAACGCGGCTCGCAGACCCGCCTGCTCGGCTTGATGCTTAAGCGCACGTGGCAGACCCCTTGGCTCGCTTCGCCCGCGGCTTCGCTGGTGTCGTTCCGCCTAGTGGTGCATCATGGCGCCGCCGCCGGTGTGTCCGCCGCGCAAAATCAAAAATGACGGGATCATCAACAGGGCACCCAATGTCAGCAGCCGATAGATATCATTGAAGGCGAGCATCGCGGCTTGCTGCTGGATCAT
>JBOHWM010000157.1:0-1514 GCA_050736555.1 Binataceae bacterium (SeqCode) | reverse complement strand
GCACGGACAAGCCATGTTCGGCCAGCAAATCCCGCGCGACTGGCGATTTCGGGCCATAGGTAAACTGGATCAGACGGCCATCCGGCTTGAGCACCGAAAACGCCGCGTCGAGAATTTCGGCCTGAGTACGCTGCGACATCGACAGTAATCCAAGACCGCTGATGATGGCATCCGCCGGACCTGCGTCAAGAAACCCGTCGCGTCGCGCAATTGCACGCAGTTCACACGCGTCCCCACATTCCACGCGAACTTCGGGGAAGCGCGCAAGCAGATGCTGGTACAGCGCTTCGTTCAACTCGAGCACCAGCAACTCGCTTGGCGCGATACCGTGGGCGAGCATGGCGCGGGTGAACACGCCGGTACCGCCGCCGAGTTCGATCACGCGCCGCGTACCGTGTGGCAATTCGCAAATCATCTGCCGCGTGAGCTGGCGTCCGGAAGGTGACAACGCCGCTATGCCGAGCGGATTTTTAAGCCACTGGCGAAAAAACGTCCACGCTTCCGGGCCTTCGGCGGCGGGCGCGCGTTCGTTTGGCCGAATCGGCTGGCTCATGGGAATATCCGCTGGAAACGGTCGCTATCCTAGCGCCGCAGGGCCCGCCCCGCCAGCGATCACACAAGCAAAGGCCCGCAACCAACCGGGTTGCGGGCCTGGGTACAAGCGTGAAACCGCGTGTCTGGCTCAGTGCGAATGACGTGATTCGCCGCGACCGCGGTCGTATCCGCCACGGCTGTAGCCGCCACGGCTGTAACCGCGATCGGACCCGCGCCCGCGATAGTAATTGCTCGAACGCAGGTTGCCACGGTAATACACCGGACGCGAACCGTAGCCACGGTACTGAGGCCCGTAGGAATAATACGAATCGTAGTACACCGGAGCCGGCCCGTAGTAAACCGGCGCCGGCGCGTAATACCCGCCGTAGTAGCCGCTACCATAACCACCGTAGTAGCCGCGACCATAACCGCCATAGTAGCCGCCGCCGATATCGACATAGCCATGTCCGCGATGGCCGCCCGCATAGCCAAGACTCAGGCCGGGCAAATTGATGCCGATGGATAGATGTCCGCGCGCGAATGCGGCAGGAGCCAGCGCCAGGCCGCCCGCAACGAGCAACCCCAGAACCAGCGTGCGAAACCCTCGTGTGCGAATCGTCATGACTATCTCCCGATACAAGCTGCGCGACCGAAATGTCGCGAGAGCATCCTGCGTTCGCGGGGCTGAATCGAAACTGAAATCTACCCGCGTTGCGTTGCGCCGTTCAGCTTTGGTCCGGCGAACCTGAACGAAGTGAGCGTCGGCGTAGCTCCCACGCTCGATGGATACGCGCATTGCGCTGGAAGTCGAACGGGATCGTCTCCGCCGAGATATCGCGGATTGCAAACGCCGCGAGTGCCACCTCGTCCAGTTTGAAGCGACGGAAGTTGTTCGAGAACAGAATCGTCCCGTCCGGCAGCAGGCGCTCGCCGCACAAATTCAACAGGCGCACGTGATCGCGCTGCACGTCGAAATCCTC
>JBOHWM010000156.1:0-4160 GCA_050736555.1 Binataceae bacterium (SeqCode) | reverse complement strand
AGCCGTCCGCTCTACCGACTGAGCTACCGGGGAGCAGGTGCAAAGCCAGAAGCTTCTTTGGTATCCGCCTTGGCGTCTGAAATCAACCACCTGCGGACCATTTGCTCCGCGATTGCGTTATTCCATGACGTCCGAGGCGGCGGCGGTATCCGCTTCCGTCATCCGCATCCCGTAGCGAACCAACGCCGCGAGCCGCTCCACACGCTCCAGCAATTCGGGGCGTTCAGAGGGTGGCGCGTCGCGCAATTCGGCGGCGGCCGTGGCCAAATTATCCGTCAATATCGCCACCGCTCGATCGAGGCTGCGCGTCCCGAGCGCGCGGCGCCGATTGCATTCTCGCGCTAGCTGCCGTTCGCGTAATTGAATTAGCTCGCCCATACCCGGTCCGCTCTCAATCGTGGCCGATATGAATTATATTGCAAAGGGAAAAGGCCATCACAGCAATCATTAAAGTGGTCTCATCGCAATTTAAGACCGGCGTGGCGTTTCGCCGCGATTGTCATGTGGCCACCTTCGGCGAACCACCGCATCTGGTTGGCGATGCCGTTCAAAATATCCAATTCGCGGGGCCGCAGACCACTACGTCCAAATAATCCGCGCAGTGCGAACATGATATGGTCGGGATTATCCTCGGGCAAAAAACCTATCTCTATCAATGCGCGCGCCATCCGCTCGAACATAGCCTGGATTGCCATTGTGTTGGCGAGTTCAGGTGCGGCTCCGTCAGGTACCGCCGCCGATTCCATCATCAATTCGTAGGCCACCACCATTACGGCCTGGGCCAAGTTTAGCGAGCTGTACTCCGGTGCCGCCGGGATCGTCATCAGCCGCTGGCAAAGCTTGAGCTCCCGATTGGTCAAGCCGGTATCTTCGGGGCCGAAGACGATCGCGACGCGGTTGCTGGCCGCCAAGGAGATCAATTCCGGCGCCATTTCACGCAGCGAGCCAAGTTCACGATAAGGACCGTACCTGCAGGTCGTTCCGACGGACAAGGTACGATCGCTTAGCGCCGAATCCAAGCTCGCATGAATTTGTGCGCGCTCGAGCAGGTCCCGCGCATGCACCGCCATGATGGTGGCTTCAGGTCCTTTGGCCGGATCCACCAGGCGCAAATCCCGCAGGCCCATATTCTTCATCGCGCGCACAGCCGCACCGATATTGCCGGGCGATCGCGGCCGCACTAATACAAATGCGAAATTGTCGAGCATCTCACCGACTCGTTGCGGTCGCGGCGATGATATCGTTCCGCTGCGACTTTGCCGGACCTTACTTATAGGTCGTAGTTAGCCGTTGAGCTGATGGCACAGCCGGTGCCAAGTCGCATCATCGAAGGCCGCTTTATAGGGGACGTAAAAGGCCAGGCGGTCGAGCAGGCCGTCATAGCGCTCGTGCAGTTTGTCCGCAATATTGTCATAGGTGCCGGTCACCGCGTAAACGTCGAGCATTTCATCCGTGATGAGCTTGGGCATCGCGGCCCAATCGCCCTTGGCGCTCAATTCGTTGAGCTTCGGCGCCACGTCACCCCATCCGTGAGTTTCCAGCACGATCTGATAGGTACGGGTGGAGGCATAAAATGAGATCTGCTGGCGCACGCCGGCCCTGGCGCGTTCGATTTCCTCCTGATTGCGGCCGACGATCACGAACGCGGTGGTGAAAATCGTGAAGTCCTTGCGCGAACGGCCGGATTTTTTCAGCCCTTCTTCGACGTGTGGCAGCACGAATTCACGCAAATACTTAGGCGAGTTGAACGGATGCGCGTGCAAGCCGTCACAGTGCTCTCCTGCCAGTCGCAAAATGTGCTGATTAACGCCGGCAATGTATATCGGGATGTCGTAGTCATGCGGACGCGGTGCGAAAAACGGCGTCATCAGGGAAAAATTGTAATACTTGCCCGGGAACGAGAGCCGTTTGCCACCCTCGCGCCAGCATTTGAAAATCGCCTTCAGCGACAGGATGTACTCACGCAGCTTCGGCACCGGCGGATCCCATTTCACACCGTAGCGGCGCTCGATATGGCCCTTGACCTGGGTTCCCAAGCCCAAAATAAAGCGGCCCTTGGACAATGCCGCCAGATCCCATGCGGCATAGGCCGTGGCCATCGGACTGCGCGGGAAGGCAATCGCGACGGACGGCCCCATTTTGATACGGTTGGTATGCTCGGCGACCAGCGCGAGCGGTAAAAAGCCGTCGTTACCGGCTTCCATCGACCAGATGGCGTCGAAACCTTGCTCCTCGGCGGCTTTGGCGATAGCGGGAACTTCGCTCAGGTCGCGCGTGGTCAGGCCGGTGTCAAGTTTCATGGCTTACATCTCCATGTGCATATTCGAGGATGGAATCGTAACAAAAGGTGCCGATTGCGGGAAATGCACGGCCATCGCTTTTAATCCGGCGGACGTTTTTGCACGAGTGGATCGCCGTGACGATGAACCAGACGCCACGTTCCCTCCTCGCGCCGGAAAACCTGGGTTACCCGCAGTGCATCGTGGATTTTCACTCGCGGATCGCCGGCGAACGCGTCATAGAACTCGATTGTCACGGTGACGGCCAGTTCGGTTCCAACGATCGTGCTGATCTCGCGCTGTGAAAAGCTGCCATTATTAAATTGCGACGCGGCCCATTCCAGGCGTGGCTCGACCTCGCTCCAGCCGCGCTCGAAACCGCCGAATCCGCCGAGCACCGTGATATCCTCGCGATGCGAATACAATTCTTTAAGAGGCGCGGCGTTCCCCTTGACCATCTCGAAGTTGGCTTTGGCCGCTAAAGCCATCGCTTCGTTCCATTCTTTGTCCGCCATAATGAAGCGTTCCTTGTCAAATAGATTTTTTTGCCATGTTCTTCGCAATATAGCCGCAAACGGAACCGGCAGGCATTTTTAGCTAACTGCCGCACGATGATAATGGTTGGCAAACGTTCGGAAATGAAGAGGTCCAGGATGAGTCTGCCGCTCGACGGGATTCGGGTGATCGATCTAGGTCAGATTTTCGCCGCGCCGTATTGCACGCTGCAACTGGCATTCCTTGGCGCCGACATTATCAAAATCGAGCCGCTGGGCGGCGAGGCGTTGCGCCGTCCCAAAGCTTCGCCCGGCGGGGTTAATTATTCCTTCCTGATGCTCAATGCGAACAAGCGCTCGGTCACGCTCAACCTCAAGCGTCCGCGTGGCCGCGAAATCCTCCTTGCACTATTGGCGGACGCCGACGTGCTGATCGAGAACTATTCCAACGGCGTGATGGCATCGCTTGGCCTTGGTTACGCCGATCTACGCCCGCGTTTCCCACGCCTGATCTATGCTTCCGGCAAGGGCTACGGGCCCGACGGGCCTTGGGCAAAGCTTGGCGCGATGGACAGCACCATACAGGCGGCATGCGGCTTCATCAGCGTGACCGGAGCGGCTGAAAGCACGGGCACACGCACGCCCGCGACCTTCATCGACATGAGCACCGGCAGCCATCTGGTCAGCGCGATTCTCGCCGCGTTGATCCAGCGCGGCAAAACTGGAGAAGGGCAGAAGGTCGAAGTCGCGATGCTCGACATGTGTATTCCGGCGATGACCGGATTGATTGCCAACGAATTGGAAGGCAAACCCTATCAGCGCATGGGTAACCGCCATCGCGCCTCCTGTCCCTCGAACGTCTATTCATGCGTAGACGGTGCAATTTTGATCTTTTGCCTGAGCGAGGCGCATTGGCGCACGATCGCGCGTCTGATGGGGCGCGAGGAGCTGATCGGTACGCCACGCTTCCTCGACCATGCCGCGCGTTTTGCGATTGCCGATGAAGTCGATGCGCTCGTGTCTACATGGACGCGTACCTTGGCGCGCGCCGACGTGCTCGCCATTTTGCTTGAAAAGGGCGTGCCTTGCGCGCCCGTGCGTTCTGTCTCGGAAGTGGTTGCCGACGACGAATTGACGCGCAGGCGGATGCTAATCGGCAGCGAATTTCCGACTCGCGGCGAGATTCGCGTGATGGGCAAGCCGATTAAGATGTCGGCGGCACCAGATACGGAGATTAAGATGCGGCGGCCGCCCGCGGCTGGTGAGCATACCGCCGAAGTACTGGCGAGCATTGGCATCGACGATGTAGCACTCGAGCGCCTGCGATCAGACGGCGTCGTCTAACGTTACTTCTTTTAAATAATCGGATGTGCGCGTTGCCCAGCCG
>JBOHWM010000155.1:0-3343 GCA_050736555.1 Binataceae bacterium (SeqCode) | reverse complement strand
GCACCGTCACAATAGTTTGCGATGGTTCGCTTTGCTTTCCGCCATTGGACGGCAATCCTGATTCTTATTGCGATTGCGGTGTGGGCGGCTGCATATCTCCCGACCACCCCCTCGTACGCGATTTTTCAGCTCAAGCAGGCGGTCGACGCTCGTGACGGCGCCCAAGCCGCGCAATATGTTGACTTTCGGCAAGTCGTGCGCAACGCCGGCTACGAAATGCTGCGTGATCCGAACAGCCCTGGCGGTTCGATTCCGGGTCAGAGCGTCGGTCCTGCGGCGCCGCCCAGCACTGCGGATCCGCTCGGCGAATTGCTTGGCGAGGGTGCGGTTGATTTACTTTCTGGCCCGGCCGCCGCACTGCTGAAGTCATGGGCGATCCAGCAGGTCAACAGCGGCGCGAAGGAGGTGCAGATACCGCCAGCGGGGGTGACCGGTGCGATTCTGCTGCTTCATCGTAGCGGCAATAATGCCTACACGCGGTTTACCGACCGCAAAGGACAAACCTGGGGTGTACGGATGCGCCGTGAGGATGACGCGTGGAAGATCGTCAAGGTCGATAACGTCAAACAACTTCTCGCGAAACTTCAACACCAGGCGCGAAAGAACTATGGAATTACGCCCTAGCGAAGCTCTGCATAGCTCTCGTGTCGTCATTCCGACTGCGGCGAGGAATCCCGGATTCTATTCTTTTTCTGGGTTTTTCCGGGATTCTTCACTTCGCAGACTCGTCCAGAATGACAAACGGGCTTGCCCAGCGGTTCCCTAACAGGGTGTTGGGAACACCATGGACATGCTGGCTTGCTGCCGACTGGTCTCAACACGCTGCGTGAAAGATGGCTTCCTTCCTTAATCCTCTCTCTCCCGCTCGTTTGTGGGAGAGAAAGAGAGAGTGCGGGTAGTAATTTTATCAACAGCCGTCCACGAGAAATTGGTGTTTGAGAAGCTCGAAATTGATACCTGCGCATCAAGCTGGTAGGCTTTTTGGCTCCGGCATTTCAACCTGCGGGGATAACGGGGCGGCGTACCCAAGTGGTTAAGGGAGAGGTCTGCAAAACCTCCATTCAGCGGTTCGAATCCGCTCGCCGCCTCCACTTTTTGGCCTCCCAGGCTTAAACTGTCCGAGAACTGTCCGAGTCCCTGCAGCCTTCCGGCAAACTCCGTCACCAGCCGTTCATCCAGAATCGAGTAGCGCTCTTCGACGGGGGTCACATCGCTTGACCGCGCTTGCATACACAACTGGCGATATAGTCAGATCGGTCCTGATTAACGATGTGCCAGATATCGTCGGGATTCGTATGGATCTCTCTCGTGCGCCGGGTGAGGTCTTCATCGAACCCAAGGCGAGCGCTCCATGTACCAGATCGGCGGCTAGCTCAAGACGTTCAGCTATGCGAGCAACTCAACGACCCTCGCACTGCGGGAAAATCAACAGTCGCGTTTTGCCGCTCAAGTAGGCGATCGAGAAAACAAGCTCAGGCTCAAGGAGGTCGCGATGTCAGCTAATCTTCCCGTTTCTAGTGTTACTAAGAAACGGTTAGAGATTTCTTAGATGCAACGCAACGATGTGAAGGCAAAACGCGAAAGATGCGCGATTTGCGAGGATTTCTGAATCCGGTAACTAAACTCGGCCAACTGACCTGATGGCCGAAAGGACGGCGAGAACCCATGATCGATCTTTACTACTGGCCGACCCCCAACGGGTGGAAAGTCACCATCATGCTAGAGGAGTGTGGGCTGCCCTACACCTTGAAGCCGGTCAATATCGGCCGCGGGGACCAACTTTCTCCAACCTTCCTCAAGCTTTCGCCGAATGGGCGTATGCCTGCGATCGTCGACCACGAGCCTGTTGGCGGTGGAGCGCCGATCACGATCTTCGAATCGGGCGCCATCATGATGTATCTCGGCGAAAAAACCGGAAAGTTCTGGCCGGTGGAAGCTCGTCTCAAGTACGCGGTTTGCCAGTGGATTCTCTGGCAGGCAGCCAATCAGGGGCCGAAATTCGGTGAACAGGGCTTCTTTCGCCGAGCGGCTCAGGATGGCAAGCACGGTGACCTGTCGTTCCCGTTGCTCCGCTTCGATAATGAAGTGCACCGGCTGTACGGCGTACTGAACTTGGGATTATTCAATAAGCGCTATCTCGCCGGCGACGCTTACACGATCGCTGACATGATCTGCTATCCTTGGGCGTCGCTCTGGCAAGGACGCGGCATCGATCTTGAAGAATTCTCCAACGTAAAGCGCTGGCTGACTGAGGTAGGCGAGCGCCCTGCCGTTAAGAGAGGGCTCGCGATCGGACGGGACCTGAGAGAAGATCCGGCGTCGCTCGCTCCCGAGGGAAAAAAACGCCGCGCGAAACTGCTCAATCATCAGCGCGCGCAGGTGGTTCCCAACGAGTGGATCCGGGCGGTACGTTAACACGATCGCGAACGGCGTCGGCGCAGGGCGGTTACAAAAACACTCGTACTTGCTCAAAGCGATTTTCAAATGGCGGTTATCTTAAAAATGAGTGGACTCACAAACAACTGGTCTACTGGCCGAGCTCGATAGCGGCGGACATTTTGCGCTCGTCAGGGTCGTTGACGATGACGCCGGCGCTCTAGCGCGCGAAGCGCAATGCGATGGCGCGGCCAATTCCCGAGCTCGAGCCCGTAACCAGTGCGATTTTGCCATGCGGTCGCATGTGATCCTCCTGTTTGGATAGCACCCGCCCTCATCGATAAGCCCTCATCGAGAGTCGCCCCGTTAGCACGCTTGCATTCCACCGTCGAATGGAATGACAAATAGCGCGGAACATTCACGTCTTGCACGGGTACGACGGCGGTCGCGCGAAGTGGTCCGTTTGTCAAGCTGGGACGTTGATGCCTGTCGGCGCAGGGCGCCGATAATGTGGAGAAAAATCCAATGAGCGAAGCTTGCCTGATGACGTTATCTCAAGCGGTGCGGCAGATCGCGAACAGAGACTTGTCGCCCGTCGAACTTACCGAGTCATGCCTCCGCATGATCGAACGCTTGGAGCCGCAGGTAAAGGCCTGGGTGACATTGGATCGTGACGGTGCGATGCGCGAGGCGGCGGCGCTTGAGCGTGAGGCAAGGGAAGGGCGATTGCGCGGCCCGCTTCACGGAATTCCACTGGGGATCAAGGACATTTTCTATACGACCGGGATGCGCACGACCGGCGGCCACGCGGGAACGGCGGATTTCGTTCCCGACTACGACGCGGCGGTTGTCGTACGGCTGTAGCGATCAGGCGACATAATCCTGGGTAAGACCACCACCACCGAATTCGCATTGCTGGCGCCGACTCCCACCCGCAATCCATGGAATCTGGAGCATACACCCGGTG
>JBOHWM010000154.1:0-4689 GCA_050736555.1 Binataceae bacterium (SeqCode) | reverse complement strand
AGCGGGATTGCGTCGGAGGCCTACTTCGGTCCGCTGATTAATTTCGAACGGCCCTTCAAGTCGCCACGACCGCTGTCAGGCTTCATCACCGGTCAAATGGGACTCGGCCACATCGTCGTCCGCGTCGACGATCCGGAGCGCAGCCTGCACTTTTACCGCGACGTGCTCGGCATGCGCATCAGCGACTATATCAGCTTCGCGTCACCACGCGCGGGCGGGATGAATCTCGCGCTGACTTTCATGCACTGTAATCCTCGTCATCATTCAATTGCCTTCGGCGCGATTCCGGTGCGCAAGCGCCTGCTGCACTTTATGCTGCAGGTCAATTCGATGGATGACGTTGGTTCGACCTACTACCTCGCGCAGGATCGCGGTATCGAGATTTCCAGCACACTTGGGCGCCATACCAATGATCATATGGTGTCGTTCTACATGCGCTCGCCGTCGGGGTTCGAGGTTGAATATGGCTGGGGCGCCCGTACCGTGGACGACCGCGTCTGGCAGGTCCAGATGCATCAGCAGGCGCCGAGCATCTGGGGACATCGCGCACCGCGCCGGGACGGCGAGCGTTGAACGAGGTTTTGCGCGCAGATCTCAATTGGCGCCTGCGCACATCGCAGACTCCTTAGCCCGGCTTCACTTCGTTCCGCCTGGTGTCGGCTCGGTCAGTGTCAGGCGCGCTGATTGTAGATGTTCATCGCGCGCTCGAGGCCGTCGCGCATAATCGCCAGTACCGCCTCGCTGGCGCGATCCAGCAAAGGCTCGAAGCGAGCCATCTCGTCCTTATCAAGCGGCTTTAGGACATGATTGATGCCGTCCTGATCACCTGCCGCATGGCTTACGCCGATTCGTACGCGAATGAAATCGGGTGTCCCGAGTGCTTCGATAATCGAGCGGACGCCACGATTTCCGGCGTCGCCGCCGCCGCGCTTGACCCTTAGCTGGCCTTCGCTCAAATCCATCTCGTCGTGCACGACGATGAGTCGTGCGGCGTCAATTTTGAAGTAACCTAGCATTGAGGCCGCGCTCTCGCCACTGCGATTGTAGAAGGCTTGAGGCATCATCAGCAAAGCCGCGGCGCCACTTATACGAAGCTCGCCGTACAAAGCGTTGAACTTGCGGCGTGACAACTCAGTATTGTGCGCTGCTGCCAGCCTCCGCACCGCCATAAAACCTAGATTATGGCGGGAACGGCGGTATTGCTCGCCGGGATTGCCGAGTCCCGCGATCACCCATTGGATCGCGCCGTGGGCTGGCGGATTTTCTTCCTGGCTGCGGGGTCGGAACTTGCCAAAAAGATTCGCGATCCGGCTCATCACACCACGCGAAGGTCGGCAGAGCCGAGCGAACGAGTCTGCGAGGCGCGTTCAAGAACAGTAAGACTGCGACTCGCGTTCACCATTGCCGGACTAGGTGCGGCCGTTACGCTGAGTCGAGTTGATGCGGCGGGCGAGCGGTTCGAGCGCAAGGAACAGCGCCGCCATCTCGGCCGGCTTCCCGACCGAGATTCTGAGCGCGTCGCGAAACAGCGAGTTGGGAAAATGGCGCACCAGGATCCCGCGCCGGCGCAAGGCCGCCGCCATCGGGGCCAAATCCATTCCCGCCATCCGCGCCAGAACGAAGTTGGCGGAAGAAGACGGCACTTCGAAACCCATCGCGCGCAAGCGCTTCTCACTCATTGCGCGCGTGCGCTTGACGCGTTCGACATTACGCTTCATCCAATCCGCGTCGGCGAGCGCCGCGGCGCCGGCGGCAACCGCGATCCTGCTCAGATTGTAGGAGTCCTTGACTTTACGTAGCTGCTGGACGATTTCCGGATGCGCGAAGCACAACCCCAGGCGCATTCCCGCCAATGAAAACGATTTGGAAAGCGAGCGCAGCACCACGACGTTGCGATGGTGCTTGAGCAGATGAAGGGCGTTGGCGTCGGCGAAGTCAACGTACGCTTCATCGATCGCCAATAGCCGGCCGTCCAGTCGGCGCGCCAATAGCTCCAGGTCATCGGGTGCGGCAAACGAAGCGCTCGGCGAGTTCGGGTTGCATACGATAGTCAGGCGCGCCGCCGCACGCGCCAGTCCCTCGAGCGGCATCGCGAAACCGGTGGCGAGCGGGACCGCGACCACCCGCGCCTCCTGGATCGAGGCGAGCGTGTCGTACAACGAATAGGTTGGCGTCGCATAAGCGACGCGATCGCCGCGGCCGAGCGCCGCCCGGAACACCATCGCGAGCAATTCGTCCGAGCCATTACCGGCGACGATCATCTCCGGACGCACGTTATAGAGCCGCGCGGCCGCTGCCACGAATTCGTCGGCGTGTGGCGGCGGATAAAGTCTGAGCGCGGCGCCAGCCGCTTCAGTCACGGCGCGGCGCACGCGCGGCGAGGGCGGGTAAGGATTCTCGTTGGTGTTGAGCTTAATCAGGCGCTGACCGGAACGCGGCTGCTCGCCTGGTACATATGGCGCCATTTTTTCAATTGGCGCGCGGAACAGATTGGGCGATCGGTCGGTCACTTTCGTATTTGTATCAGACACGCGGGCGTGCCGCCGAAGCGGTGATTGGCGCGGTGGTTTCTTGCAGCCATTCCAAATAAGGCTTCGAACCCGCACTGATCGGCACGGTGATGATCTCGGGGACCTCGTAGCTATGAAGTTCGCGGACGAGGCGTTCAAGTTTAGTGAACAGGCGTGTGCGGGTCTTTATGATCAGCATGTATTCGCTTTCGTCCTTAATCGCGTCGCGCCATCGGTAGACGGAGCGCACCGGCCCAACGATATTGACACACGCCGCCAGCCGTTCGCCGACCAACGCGCGCGCAATCGCTTCAGATTGCTCCTGGTTGGCCGCCATCACGAAGGCGACGCGGTAATCCTGTTCGGTCCGCCGCCGAGTCGAGCCGGTCAGCGGAGCCTTGGGCGAGACCCGCCGCCGCGCTCCACCTGAAATGCGAGCACGCGCCATCAAAGTACTTTAGCGATACGAATTCCCCCGTCCAAGATGCTCCTCATACCGAAGGCGAAGCCAACAGCGTTCAGGATAACTCTGTGGGCGTAACGGAGGGATCTCCGCGGAGCGATCCCTTGCTAAAGATTTTGGCAAGAACGCGGGCCGTGGCCGGACAAGGCGATGGCGCGCCGGTCGCTTCGATCACGCGCAGATGTTCCGCCAACAGCATGACGTCAGTCCAGCGGTCAATATCGTACCAGGCGGGAGCAAGCGCATACTTCATGCGATCACGCTTGAGCCCCGCGACGGTTTCCTCCAATACGGTGCGGCGGCCCCATCGGATGTTGCGGAAGATGTCCGGCAGAGGGCCGCGCACACCCATCAGATAGTAACCGCCGTCCAGACTCGGACCGATTACCAAGCGCGCGCGGTCCATCAGCGCAACGCCGCGTGCGAGCAGCACGACCGGCAACGAAGGCGTGTCCGCCCCCATGAGAATTGCTCCGCGTTCGGAATAGCGCATTAACACTCGCGCCATGCGCGCGCCGAGCCCGCCCTCGCCCTGGCCGATAAGTTCTGCGCCAAAGCGGCGTGCCAAACCGCAAAAATAGCGGCTGTGCCGCGGATCGCCGGTCGTGGCGGCGGCGATCGCGATGGATCCAACATGGCTCGCTTTGCTGAGTGCGTCTCGAATGAAGGCGTCCGCCAATACGGCGGCGTTGCGCGCACCCAAGCGCGGAATCAGTCGCGTTTTGGTCTGTCCCGGGATTGGCTCGCGTGCAAACACGATCAAGACAGGTCCGGCCAACGGCTCCTCGTCAGCACGAGTGCGCGCCATCCGCGGTCGGCGGTCAGGCCACGTGTTCATGGTTTGATCGTGTGAGGCTTGATGATGTTGACCGGCAAGCTCAGCGTTTTTGCCACGAATTCGGCGACCGACGTAATCGGTTTGGGCCTGACGTGCGGGTCACTGGCCGGGCCGCTCACCTGGAAATACGCGGCTAACAAGCCGCTGCTGCCACTGGCTAGATTCTTGCCGATTATCGGAATCTTGTTGACCAGCCAGTTGATCGTATTGAAGGGAATCAGCGCGATGCGCATGTTCATGGTGCCGCTAGCGAAAGCGATATCGCCCTGCGCGGTAATGTCCATCACCGGCCCCTCGAGCTTCAGGTTATCAGTATAAAAGTCGCCCTTATTACCCTTGAAATTAGCGGTGATGCTCTTGAACGGAATGCCGGTCTGGCTCAGGTTGGGGACTTTGGCGGTAATCCAGTTCTTTAGATCGATAAGGCTCAGGATGTGGGTAAGCAGGGTGAATTTGTTGAGCCTGCCATCCCGCACGTAAATTGCCGTGGTACCGGCCAGAGTGGAAAAGAAATCCGTGTCGGTATCCGCCCACAGATTGGCGGTAGCGTAAAGCCTACCCTCAATCGGAGAATGGTTTCGCGCGCCCGAAAGCAGAAAAAGCGAGGCCGCATTAATGTCGATGAGCCGGCCCTTGATGTTGATCCAGTTGTTGGCGGCACGTCCCGCAATGTCGAGCCGCACTCGCCCCTCCATTGAATCCGCCTTGAAATTGTAAACGCGCCAATTGGCCGCGTCGCGCGCGAAATCAGTGCTGACCTTGGTCATACGCAACTTGTCAAAGTTCGCGCGTTGCGCCGCGATGTGACCGGTCACCGGAATGGGGAAAAAATGCGTGGGCGTTTTCGGCGACCACGGCAGGCGAATAAACCTCATCAC
>JBOHWM010000153.1:0-4029 GCA_050736555.1 Binataceae bacterium (SeqCode) | reverse complement strand
CAATGAGGCCAAGGCCAAAATGGCCGAGTTGAGCAAGCACTTTCCCCAGGACATGCAGGCCGTATTGACGCTCGATACGACGGTGCCGGTGACCGAAGGCGCACGGGAAATCGTTAAGACCCTGCTTGAGGCGATCGGGCTGGTGGTGCTGGTGGTCTTTATCTTTCTGCAAAGCTGGCGCGCGACTCTGATCCCGATCCTCACCATCCCAGTGTCGCTGGTGGGCGCCTTCATGTTCTTTCCGGCGGTCGGGTTTTCGATCAACACGCTGTCGCTGCTGGGATTGGTGCTGGCGGTCGGTCTGGTGGTCGACGACGCGATCGTCGTGGTCGAGGCGATCGAGTCGAAAATCGAGCAGGGCCGCTCGCCACATGACGCCGCCGTTGAGGCGATGGACGAGGTCAGCGGTGCGTTGGTCGGCATTGCGCTGGTGCTCTCGGCGGTTTTCATCCCGGCCGGGTTCATGACGGGCATCAGCGGTTCTCTCTATCGCCAGTTCGCCTTGACCATCGCTTTTTCGGTGCTGATCTCGGCTTTCAACGCGCTGACCTTGAGTCCCGCTCTTGGCGCTTTAATTCTGCGGCCCAGGACCGCCCGTCGGCGCCGCAGCCCGCTCGCCTATTTCTTCAACCTGTTCAACTCAGGCTTCGAGCGTGCGCAAAAGGGTTATGTGCGGGTCTGCGACGTGCTGGTTCATAAGTTGGTGGCTGCGATCGCGATCCTGATCGGCTTCACCATCATTGCGGGCGGCCTCGGCATGAGGTTGTCGCGATCCTTCCTGCCGGACGAGGACCAGGGCTATTTCATCATGAACGTCGAGCTGCCGGAGGGAGCTTCGCTCCAGCGCACCAACGCTGTGATGACGCGCATCAACGGAATTCTCAAAAGCGAACCGATGGTACGTTACTACACCGGCATCGCCGGCTTCAGCCTGTTATCCCAGACCACCAGTACCCGAAGCGCCCTGTATTTTTGCGAATTGCAGCCCTATGACCAGCGCATGACGCCCGCACTCCAAGCGACCGCGATTGTAGCGTCCGTAAACAGGAAACTCGCCACGCTTCCGAGCGCGCAGGCGTTCGCCTTTTTGCCTCCGGCGATACCCGGCATTGGTCAGGCTGGCGGCGTTGATTTCTTCATCCAGGACCGCGGCGGCCATGACGTCGATTATCTGTGGCAAAACACGCAAAAGTTCCTCGCGGCGGCGCGCAAGCAACCGGCACTGGCGCGGATGAGTTTCACCTTCAGTCCCGCCGTCCCACAGTTCTTCGCCGACGTCAACAAGGACAAAGCCTTCAAGCTGGGCGTGCCCATCACTGATGTATACGAGGAGTTGCAGACCCTGCTCGGCAGCGTTTACGTCAACCAGTTCAACCGTTTTGGCCGCGTGTGGAAGGTGTTCGTCCAGGCGGAGCCCCAGTATCGCAACGAGGCGAGCGACGTAGGTCAATTCTATGTGCGTAACGGGAACGGCGGAATGGTTCCCCTTTCCACCCTCGTCACAATGCGGCGAACGACCGGGCCGGAATACACCACGCGCTTCAACGAATATCGCGGCATCGAGATCTTCGGCACGCCGGCGCCGGGCTACAGCACCGGCGACGCCATGAACGCAATCGCCATGGTCGCAAACGACGTGCTGCCGCGTGACATGGGATATGCCTGGAATGGGATCACCTATCAGCAGGCCATCGCCGGAGGCGGCAGCGGCGTATTCGCTCTCTCGCTGATCCTGGTCTTCCTCATCCTCGCGGCGCTCTATCAGAGCTGGTCGCTGCCGTTCAGCGTGCTGCTGAGCGTGCCGATAGCCGTATGCGGCGCGTTTGTCGGGCTATGGGCGCGCGGCTTCGACAACGACATCTACGCGCAAATCGGCCTTATCATGCTGATCGGGCTATCGGCGAAAAACGCCATCCTGATTGTCGAATTCGCCAAAGCCCAGCTTGAGAAAGGCGAGTCAATCATCGACGCCGCGCTCAATGGCGCGCGCCTGCGTTTGCGGCCGATTTTGATGACCTCGTTCGCGTTCATCTTCGGCCTGTTCCCGCTGTGGTACGCATTGGGAGCCGGTGGCGTCTCCCGCCAACTCATCGGCACCGTGACTATCACGGGGATGGTGTTCTCCAGCGGCATCGCGATTTTCGTGGTGCCACCGTTGTTCGTGTTAGTCGAGCGTTGGTCGCACCGTGTCAAGGGTAAGCCGCTTGAGCAGCGGGCTATCCAGCGGCGGGCGCCGGCGCCGATGTCCACGCACGAACGTCCGGCACGCGGCGGGAGCGGAACCTGAGAAGGAGCATTGTTACGATGCATACAATGGCGGCTCAGCGGATCGGCGGTGCGCGCGGAGCCCACTACTTTAAGTAGGCCGAGCCATTTTCGATGAAATTTCGAATCAAGAACGCGAGCGTGACGGCGTAATAGTGCGAGAGATGCCGGCCGAACTTCCTCATATCGTGATCGTTGGTGCCGGCTTCGGCGGTTTAGCCGCGACCAAGTCCCTGAGGGATGCGGCCGCCCGCCTTACCCTCATCGATCGCACCAACCACCATCTGTTTCAGCCGCTTTTGTATCAAGTGGCTACCGCGGTTTTGACCCCTGCTCATATTGCCGCGCCGATTCGTGGAATTCTGCACCGGCAAAAGAATCTGACGGTCCTGATGGGCGAGGTTCTAAGTGTCGATCAGCGCAACCGCCGTATTCACGCCGAAGTCGCCGGACATTCCAAGCTAGCCATTCAATACGATTATCTGATCCTCGCGACCGGCGCCCGGCACAGCTATTTCGGCCATGACGAGTACGAGCAATACGCGCCCGGCCTCAAGACCCTCGCCGATGCCGTCGCCATCCGGAATCGGATTCTGCGGACGTTTGAATTCGCCGAAGCGCGGGCGGATACGCCCCCGGCCGAGTGGCTGACGTTTATCCTCGTCGGGGCGGGCCCGACCGGCGTTGAAATGGCCAGTGCGATCGCGTCGGGACGTAAACTTATCAGCGCGCTGTATCGCCATATAGACGCCAGCTCGATCCGGGTGGTGCTGATTGATCAGGCGGCGCGGGTTCTTCCGACCTTTGCCGAATCGCTTTCGCGCCGCGCCCATCGGCGCTTGATGAAATTAGGAGTTGACGTCCGACTCGGCCTGCGCGTCGATCAGGTCGACATCGAGGGAGTGATCGCCGGCGGCCAGCGCATCCTGAGCGCAACCGTGATTTGGACGGCCGGCGTGGCACCGTCGCCCGTTGGCAAATGGCTTGAGGCGGAAACCGATCGGGCGGGACGGGTTCGGGTGGGCAGCGACTGCACCCTACCCGGGCATCCCGAGATCTTTGTTATCGGCGACGTGGCGACAATCGCGCATAATGGCAAGCCGTTGCCCGGGCTCGCCCAGGTGGCGATCCAACAGGGCCGCTACGTGGCACGGGTCATTCGCAACCGTCTCGCGCATGCCAGGCCACCCGCGGCATTCCGCTATTGGGACAAGGGCAACATGACTGTCGTCGGCAAAAACTTCGCCGTACTGGAGAGCGGCTGGCTGCGGCTCAGCGGATTTTTCGCCTGGTTGATTTGGAGCACGGTTCATCTGATTTCCCTCGCCTCGCCGGGCCTTCGACTCATGGTATTTGTGCAATGGGTGTGGACGTATCTGACCAACCAGCCGGGGTCGGGACTCATTATCGAACACCGGGCACAAGCGACGGTTGATAGTGTAGCCAGGATCGACGATCAGCCGTCAGCGTAATTAAAGCGCTATCATCGGGCTGGCAAATTGTAACCAACCTGAAGGGCTCTTCGGCTTGACGCTGCGCATCCGCGCGGGTTAAGGCTTGCGCGGGACGAGGCTGCCTTCGATTCCGCGCCCAGTGCGTACGCGGTTCGCGAAACAGCCTGCATTTTTAGCCGCGTGTGCGGCAACGGAGTGACCAGATGGGCGCGCTCACGGATAAGTACTGTATTGTTGGCGTCGGCGAAACGCCGCATATGCGACCGTCCAATCGCACCACTTTGTCGATGGCGTGCGAGGCGGTCAGCAA
>JBOHWM010000152.1:0-7460 GCA_050736555.1 Binataceae bacterium (SeqCode) | reverse complement strand
GGCCAAATCTCGTGCGCGAACCGATCGACGCCGATCGCGGTCGCGGGTGCGCTGGCATAAGCCCAAAAAGCGTCATACCAGACGTACGTGACATAATTCTGATCGAAGGGCAGTTCGATGCCCCAATCCAGGCGCGCTTTGGGCCGCGAAATGCAGAGATCGCTGAGCGGCTCGGCCAGCATATTGAGCGCCTCGTTGCGATAGCGTTCGGGTCGGATAAAATCGGGATTATCCAGGATGTGCTGGCGCACCCGCTCGCGATACTTCTCGATTTTGAGGAAATAGTTGCCTTCGCTGATCAACTCGACCGCGCGATGATGAATGGGGCAGAGTTTGCCGGGCAGCAATTCCTTTTCAGTGTAGAAGCGCTCGCAATCAACGCAGTAAAGCCCCTCATAATCGCGAAAATAGATGTCCCCGCGCTGATAGGTGCGCGTCAGCATCGCTTGCACGAACTCTTCGTGGACGGGATCGGTGGTCCGCACCCAGTAATCGAGGGCGACGTTAAGACCAGTGAAGGCCTCATGAAATAGCGCGCTCATCTTGTCGGTGTAGGCTTTCGGCGCGAGTCCCTCGGCGATCGCGGCGCGGCGGATTTTATCCCCGTGCTCGTCGGTGCCACTCAGAAAGCTCACATGCGCGCGCCGCCGTTTGCGCTGCGCGCGCGCGAAAACGTCGGCGGCCAATGCTTCATAGGCGCTGCCCACGTGAGGCGTGCCGTTGCAATAAAAAATTGCGGTCGTGATATGGATTGGGTCGGCCATCTAATCAATAAACAACGCGGCGAAAAGGAATGCTATTGGGGCGCCCGTGCCTCCACCAGATCTTCGAGCTTCGCCTCGACTACGCCGCCGTCCTCCTCGCGCTGAATCAGCACGGCCTGCTTGAGAATATTGTGACGCACCACCTTGCCGTTGCCCTTGACCGACTCAACCCGTTTGCCGATCGCGGGTAAGGCGCGTTTCAATTCCAGGTAGGTGGCATATTCGTAGCGCAAGCAGCATTTGAGCCGTCCGCACATCCCGGCCAGGCGGGAAGGATTGAGCGCGAGTCCTTGTTCGCGTGCCATCTTGACGGTTACCGCCTCGAAGTCGCGCAGCCATGATGAACAGCATAGTTCACGGCCGCATGGTCCCAGTCCGCCAGTGACCTTGGACTCATCGCGCGCTCCGATCTGCTTCATCTCGACGCGCACACGCAAGGTATTGGCCAGATCGCGCACCAGATCGCGAAAATCGACACGGGTGTCAGCGGTGAAGTAGAACAACGCCTTGCGCGCGTCGTAAGTGTAATCAACCTTGACCAGCTTCATCGGCAGGCCGCGCTCGCGGATACGGTCGACGCACAGGCGTTGGGCGTAATCCTCGCGGCTCAAGGCGTCCTCTTCGAGGCGCAAATCGCGATCATCGGCCAGCCGCAACACCGGCTTGAGCGTTTTGAGGTCCAGCGTGAGAGCGGCCTCATGTGGCTCAATTTCGACGACGCCCAGACGCGGTCCCGCCTCGCTCTCCACCAGCACGCGATCGCCGCGCCTGAGCTCGAATGAACCGGCTATATAGCTGAACAGGTGACCGGTCGGCTGCAGGCTGACCGCAACGATCTTCTCACCGCCGTCACCGTCGAAAGAATCTAATTCTGAACGCACGTCGCAGACTCCTAACCTTGAACGCGCCTCGCAGACTCGTTCGCTCGCTTCGCCTTCGGCTAAGCGTGCGGTAGCTCGACCCCGCCACGCTCCGTATAGTGCTCAAGCGCATGTCGCGCAGTCCTTACAAAGATTCCCCTCGTAACGCTTGCGCCGCCATCATCCACCATTGTTCGGCGCGCAAGCGCGGATTCGCCATCGCATCGACGGCGACCGCCGCCTCCAGCGCGGCTTCGAGCAAGGCGGCCAAAGTCGTCACCTGATGGCGGTTAGCCAAAGCCGCCAGGGTTTTGGCGTTCTCCGGCGATGGTGCGATCATATCGGTCTCAAGCAGCTTGAAGCATATCATTTGTTCGAGCGCGCGGGCGATCAATTCGAAGTTTTCCGACGCCTGCTCGCGCGCTCCGAAGAAATCCTGCGCCAACGCGTGCACATCGGCGAAGTCGTACGAGCGCGCCCGCCCTAAGGCGTCGATCAGTTCGCGCAACGGCGGCTCCTGTCCGTCCGCCAGCGCCAACGCGCGCGCCATGCCGCCGCGCGCCAAGGCGGCAAGTGCACTGGCGCGTGCGGGATCGATTCCGCGCAGACTGCTCAAAGCCGCCGCGATTTCAGCGGTTTCGAGCGGTCCGAAGCGTACCGGGCGCAGCCGTGAACGCAGCGTGTCGAGCAGCGCCCGTTCGCTGTCGCTGATCATAAAGATGATGGCCTGGCCGGGCGGCTCCTCGAGCGTTTTTAACAGCGCGTTTTGCGCGGGGATATTGAGCGTCTCGGCATCGTCAATGATCGCAACCCGGTGCGGCGCTCGTGAAGCCCGTACGCCCAGCCGCTCGATCAAATCGCGCACCTGCTCAATCAGCACGTTGCTGCGATTGGGCTGACGCGCGACCGCGATAAAGTCCGGGTGCACGCCCAGCGCCACCTGCACACAGGCGGCGCAACAATCACAGCGTGGCGTGGCGGCGCGCGCCGCGCGGCCGCCGCTATTGGCAATGCGGGTGGGGCAATTTTCCAGACGACAGCAGAAGCCCGGACCCGGTGAGCGTTCGCATAACAACTCATGGGCGAGGCCATGCGCCACCAGCGCCTTACCAATCCCGCGCGGACCGGCAAAGAGGTAAGCATGCGAGGGGCGATGGGCAAGCTCGGCCTCCATTCCCGCAATCAATGAGCGATGTCCGATGATTTCCGTAAGTGGCATCAGCGCCCAAGCCTCGCCTTGACCTGTCGCAGAATTTCGGCGCTCACAAGCGACAACTCACAGGTCGCATCGATCACACTTACGCGGCTGGGTTCCTCGCGTGCGATCGCAAGAAAGCCCGCGCGCACCTTGCGATGGAATTCGACCTGCTCGCCTTCGAAACGATCGGGCCGTACGCCGCCACGTGCGCGGGCGCGAGTCCGCTCAAGCCCGGTTTCGACCGGGCAATCGAGCACCAGCGTGAAATCCGGGCGCATGCCGTCGCTGGCAAGGTTATTCAGTTCCTTCAGCAAGGCGAAATCGAAGCCGCGGCCGCATCCCTGGTAGGCGATGGTGGAATCGGAATAACGGTCTGAAATGACGATTTCACCCGCCGCCAACGTGGGGGCGAGTTTTTCGCGCACATGCTGCGCACGATCGGCCAGCACCAGCATCAACTCCGCCGCCGGTTCGAGCGCCACCGCCGGATCGAGGAAAATCGCGCGAATTGCTTCGCCCGCACGTGTCCCGCCCGGCTCATGCGTAACCGTCACGCGGCGGCCCTGCCGGCGCAGCGCGTCAGCCAAAATCGCGGCCTGGGTGGTTTTGCCAGACCCCTCGACGCCTTCGAGCGTGATGAACCATCTGGAAGTCATCAATGAGCAAGATACCAATGCGTAAGCTGTGGCTGAAAGAGGGCGAAAATCGCCGCGGCCAGAGCGAGAAACGGACCAAATGGCACTTCGGTGCGTAACAGCCCCGCTGGACGTGCCGCTTCAAGGGAGCCGGAAGTGCGCCCGGTGACTTCGGCAATCGCAGCCGGGATTTCTTCTTCCGGCGGTCCCGGCGCGCCGCCACTGAGGGCAAACGCGACGCCACCGACCGAGCCGAATAAGGAACCGACGAACAGCGTGAACAGCACGCCCGCCCAGCCTAAAAACGCGCCGGTCATCCCCATCAGGTAAACGTCGCCCAAGCCCACACCCTCGGCTTTGCGAATCAAGGTATAGACCTCGCCCGTGATAAACAGGAATCCGGCGCCGACCACGATTCCGATTAACGAGTTCATCCAGCCGATCTCCGGCATCGCCAAACTTGCCAGGAGGATTCCAACCGGAATGGCGCCAAGCGTCAGGAGATTGGGGATCACGCGCCAATCGAAATCAATCAACGCCACCGCGTAAAGCGTGGCGCATAGGATAAAGCGCGCGAAACCGTCCGAGAAAGGAAAACCGAGATAAAGATAAAGCGCCGCCGTGGCCAGAGCCAATTCAGTTAGAAAATAGCGGAACGGAATCGCCGCGCCGCACATATGGCAGCGACCGCGAAGGAAAATATACGCAAGAATTGGAACATTGGCCCAATTCGGAAGCTGCCGGCGGCATTGCGGACAGAACGAACGCGGCGCTACAACCGACAGCTCACGGGGAATACGATAAGCGGCAACATTGACGAAACTGCCAATGCACGCCCCCATCATGAAGGCGGCGGCCGCGCCGAGCCATAGCGGTATCTCCAGCATTCCCCCCTCGCGCTCAGGCCGTCTCTACGACGCTGACCATGACGCTGCGTTCGCGCGGACCGTCAAATTCCGCCAGCATCACGCCCTGCCATCGTCCCAACGCTAGCTTGCCGTTCAAAACCGGGATATTCATCGACGTGCTGGCGATGACGGACAGGATATGCGCCTGTGAATTGCCCTCCGAATGGTGATAGTCCGCCTCGCGTGGCACGATTCGTTCCATCTGGCGCAGCATGTCGGCGGTGACGTCGGGATCCCAGTTCTCGGAGACGATAATGCCGGCGGTGGTGTGCGGGACGAAGACGTTGCACAGTCCCTCGCTGGCTGGAGTGCGCCCGACGGCGGCATTGACTTCCGCAGTGATATCGATAAGAGCGACGCGTTCGGTAGTCTTGAGCTTGAATTCGATCACGGCACTTCAAGCTTACGATCAGGCCTGCCGTCTGGCGAGCCGCCAATGCGAGGGGGGCGGTATAACTGACCGGCGCCAGGACCGCGCCTAATTCTTACGCACGTTGCGGAATGGGCCGGTGTCGAAGCGCGGTTCTTTCGGCAGGCCGAGTACGCGCTCGGCAATGATATTGCGCTGAATCTCGTCGGTGCCGCCGGCGATGGAAACGGCAGGCACCGAAACCAGGATCTCGGCAATGATGCCCTCGCGGGGGCTTTCGCGTCCGGTCAGCATCGCTTCGGTCCCGGTCATTATCGTATGCACGTGCGAACAGGCGCGGGCGACGTGGCTGGCCGCCAGCTTCCCAAGCGAACCTTCCGGACCCTGCGGGCGTCCCTGCCGCTGAGCGGCGCGCGCGCGGCGAGCCGTCCATTCGGCCGATTTGGCCAGGATCATCAAACGGGCTATTTCCTGGCGAATGTAAGGATCCTTGTTGGCGCCGGTTTCTTTGGCGCGATCGATGATGAGATCCACGCGACCGGCGCGCTGCGGATACCACCGGTAGGGCTCATTCGCCTTTTCGGCTTCAGCTTGTTCTTCGGCGTGGATACGTCCGGTACGCGTGCCGTGCTTTGGCGGCGGCGGAAGTCCGTCGGCGCCGCGGCGTTCATGCGCCAGCGTGGTCACCGCCACCTTCCAGCCTTCACCGACGCGCCCGACCAGATTCTCTTGCGGAACCTTTGCGTCGGTGAAGAAGACCTGGTTAAAAGACGCGTGTCCGTTCATTTGCTTGAGCGGTTGCACGTCTACCCCAGGCTGCTTTACGTCAATCACAAAAAACGAGAGGCCTTCATGCTTGGGCGCGTCCCAATCGGTGCGTGCGAGCAGGAGGCCATGGTCGGCATGATGCGCACTCGTGGTCCACACCTTCTGTCCGTTGATAATCCAAAAATCTCCGTGCAAATCCGCGCGGGTGGTGGCGCCGGCGAGATCGGAGCCGCTGCCCGGCTCGCTGAAGAACTGGCACCAGGTGTCTTCGCCGGTGAGAATTCGGCGCAGGAATTTCTTCTTTTGCTGATCCGTTCCATGCTCAAGCAAGGTCGCCGCCGCCAGCAAGCGCACGCCGGACCTGGCCACGCCGACCGCGCCGACGTCGGCTAATTCCTCTTCCACCACACGCGCCAGCGCGTGCGGCAGGCCGCGGCCGTACCATTCGCTGGGCCATTGCGGCATCCCCCAGCCGGAATCGACGAGCTTGCCGCGCCATTCCGCCAGCGGCATATCGGGGTTCCAATTCGCCGCCAACCATTCGCGTACTTCGGCACGCACCTCGGCTTCGCTGACTTTGCTCATATCAAACTCCCCAACGCCGCATCAAAAGTTCCCTGTGATAGCCGGGCTGGCCGAGGAACACCTCGGAACTCTTAGCGCGCTTGAACCACAGGTGTGTATCGTTGTCCCAGGTGAAGCCGATACCGCCATGAAGCTGAATACATTCGGCCGCGGCATGCAGATATGTTTCAGACGCGGAGGCCTTGGCCAGACTCGCCAGCGCGGGCCATTCGGGATCGCCGATCACGGCGGCTTGAGCCGCGTAATAAGCCGCTGATTTGCCCAGCTCCACCTCCAGCAGCATATCAGCAAGCCGGTGCTTGATCGCCTGGAAGGAGCCTATCGTTCGTCCGAACTGGACGCGCAGCTTCGCGTAATTGACCGCCGAGTCGAGCAGCGTCTGCGCACCGCCCATCATCTCGTTGGCAAGCGCGATCGCCGCCTGATCGAGCGTACGGACAATCGCCGCCGCATCATCGAGCGTGCCCAGCAGGTTCGCGTGAGCTTGATGGAACTCGATGCGCGCGAGCTTGCGCGTGGGATCCATGGATTCCAACAGGCATCGCGTCACGCCATCCGCATGTGCGTCTAGCGTGAATAACGCCAACCCCTCACTTCCATTGGTGCTGGGCAAACGTGCGGCGACGATCAGCAGGTCCGCCACGTGGCCGTCGACCACGTAGCTCTTGGTTCCGTCCAGGCGATAACCATCGGCATTGGGCGTGGCGGCGAGCTTGATGCTGGCCGGGTCCCAATTACCGTCGGGCTCGGTAATCGCCAGCGTTGCCAGTCGTGCGCCCCTGGCGATATCCGGCAGCAAAGCCGCTTTCCGCGCCTCGGTGCCGGAGTTCATAATCGCGTTGGCCGCAAGCACCGCCGTGGAGAAATAAGGGGCACAAAGCAGTGCGCGGCCGAGCTCTTCCGTCACGATACAAAGCTCGACCATGCCGAAGCCGGCGCCGCCGTATTGTTCGGGCACGTGGATCCCGGGCAGTCCCAACTCATCGCTCAACTGCCGCCACACGGAGGGATCGTAACCCTCAGCCGTGGCCATCAAGCGCCGAACTTCGGTGGTCGGCGATCGGTCGGTGAGAAATCGCCGGAGGGTGGAGCGGAACTGTTCCTGCTCATCGCTAAAAGCGAACTGGACACGGTGCTTGGGCTCGGCTCTCGATTGCTCTGCTGTGCTCATGAAAAAAGTGCCCGGCGGATGACTTCAGATAAGGTTCTAATGCCACGAACAGACGGGTCGCCGCAATCGGCCCCGCCGATGAACTGCCGGCATTCCGTTGTCATGAAACACCACGGCGCGCGGCTCCAAGAGATTGACGGCACCGGCTGAAATGATATCGATCACGCCATGGCTGAATCGCAACTAACGCCACTCAAGGAC
>JBOHWM010000151.1:0-2993 GCA_050736555.1 Binataceae bacterium (SeqCode) | reverse complement strand
CGGTCAACGCCATGTTCGACGCGATGGCGTCGGTGCTGGCGCGTGGCGAACGAATCGAGATTCGTGGTTTCGGCAGCTTCGACGTCAAAGAACGGCGCGCGCGGCGCGGACGCAATCCGCGCACCGGCGCGTTGGTGGCGGTGGATGCCAAGCGGATCCCGTTCTTCCGCGCGGGCAAAGAGCTTAGAGTAGAGGTTAATGGCGCGGCGGAAACCGCGCGGGCGCGTTCAGCCTGACGTGCCGGCCGCGCCGTGGGCGACGCCGAGCCTGTGGGCGCCGTGGCGGTCCGCTTACATCAACGCCGCGCGCCGCGGTCCGAGGCGTTGCATTTTCTGCTTCGGTAGGCTCGGCCCGGGCGGACGTCGCAAGCGCTTGGTGTTGCATGCTGGCCCGCTCGCCAGTGTGATGCTCAACCGTTACCCTTACAATTCCGGCCACCTGATGATCGCGCCGCGCCGCCATGTCGCCAGCCCCGAATTGCTTGAACGCGACGAACGCATTGTAATAGGCGAGTTGATGGCTTTGGCGGTGGAGCGCCTGCGCGTGGCGATGAAGCCGGCTGGGCTTAATCTGGGGGCGAATCTCGGCCGCGCGGCGGGGGCGGGCTTCGCCGATCATATGCACTGGCATTTGGTGCCACGCTGGGAGGGCGACACCAACTTCATGCCGGTAGTCGGTTCAACCCGCGTGCTCTCGCAGCATCTGGAGGAAACCTTCACACTGCTTGAGCCGCTTTTCAAAGCGATCGATGATGCCTTATCCTAGGTAGTGCCAATCCTGGATAATGCTCTATCCTGGAAAAGTTCCACGATCGCCGCGGCGTCTGTCATGGATCAAAGTCTTCTGAAGCTTGCCACATTGGGACAGCTCAAGCGTGCCGGTTATTTCAACAAGCCGGTGCGGATGGAAATGCGCGAGAATCTGCTCATCCTGCTGCGCGCCAAGCAGCGCATCCTGCCGGGTATCGTGGGTTACGACGAGACCGTGCTGCCGGAGATCGAAAACGGCGTGCTCGCCGGTCATCACATGATCCTGCTGGGCGAGCGCGGGCAAGCCAAGTCACGTCTCATCCGCGCGCTGGCGTTGCTGCTGGACGAGTATGTGCCGGCGGTTGCGGAGTGCGAGATCAACGACGATCCGTACGCGCCGATCTGCGCGCGCTGCAAGCGCCTGGCCACGGATCGCGGTGATGAACTGCCGATAAGCTGGATCGGGCGTGAACAGCGCTATAGCGAAAAACTGGCTACTCCCGATGTTTCGGTGGCGGACCTGATTGGCGAAATCGATCCGATCAAAGTTGCGGAAGGCCGTTATCTTGCCGACGTCGAGACTATCCATTACGGCCTGATTCCGCGCACCAATCGCGGCATTTTCGCGATCAACGAATTGCCCGATCTGACCGAGAAAGTACAGGTCGGATTGTTCAACCTGATGGAGGAAAAGGACGTCCAGATAAAGGGCTACAAAATCCGGCTGCCGGTCGACGTGGTGTTTGTCGCCAGTGCCAACCCCGAGGATTACACCTCGCGCGGCAGGATTATCACGCCGCTCAAGGATCGCTTCGATATCCAGGTGCGAACGCATTACCCGAAAACGCTGGAGCACGAAATCGCGATCATGGAGCAGGAGTGCACCTATCCGCTGCGCTCGGAGATGCCGCTGCGGGTGGCCCAGTTCATGAAAGACATTCTCGCGCAAATAACCTTCGAGGCGCGCGCCTCCAATGAAGTCAACCAGGCCTCGGGCGTTTCGGTGCGCGTGACCATTAATAATTTCGAGTCGATGCTCTCAAATGCGGAAAAGCGCGCGATCATCAACGGCGACAACGAGATCGTGCCGCGCCTGTCGGACCTCCATTCGCTCTATGCCTCGACCGCCGGCAAACTCGAGCTCGAATACGTGGGCGAGGACAAGAAGGACGAGGACCTCATCGAGCGCTTGATCAACCGTGCCGTGCTGAAGACCTTCGACCGCTATTTGAAAGTCGAGGAGTTGAAACGCGTGGTCACCTATTTCGAAGAAGGCTGGGGCGTCGAGGTGTCCGACACCGCGCCCGCTTCCGAATATCTCGACGCGTTGCGCGAAGTGCCGGGCTTGCGCGAGGTGGTGAATCAACTGGGCTCGTTCGAAACTCCGGGCCTGATGGCGACCGCGAGCGAACTCATTTTCGAAGGCCTACACCTCCATCAGAAGCTCAACAAGGAGCGCCATGGCGGGCGCTTTGCCTATCACGCCTGAGGTTTAATTCGTACCGATCCGGGGTGACGCATGTTAGTTGTTCGCTATACCCAATGGGACGGAAGTCAGCAGCTCAGGCTCGACGCCGACAAGGTGTTCGAGAAAATGGCCGAATACCTCTCCTACACCGACGATATCCGCCAGGCGATGGATTGGATGATGCGCCAGGGGATGGATTTCGACGGCGTCAAGGTGATGGGTCTCGAGGAATTTCTCGAACAATTGCGCCAGGAGATGCGCCAGCGCTATCGCGACTTCAATCTGCGCAACGCGCTGAGCGAGATGGAGCAGCGGCTCGATAACATCCTCGAGCGCGAACGCCGGACGCTGGACGGATTGCGCGGGCAAAAGCCGGAAGTCGAGGAAAAGGAACGCCCGCTGCAGCGTATTCCGCGCCGTCTGTCCGAAGCTTTGCGCAAGCTTGAAAGCTATGACTTTGAAGGTGCGGAGGCCCGTGCGGAATTCGAGGAATTGCTCTCCGAGTACGCCAATATTCGCGACCTCGAGAATTTTCGCGACCGCTACAATCACATGTTTCACGGGCCCAAGAGCCTCGATTACCAACAGGCGCTGGAGTTGATGCGCGAAATGGAGCGGATGCGCCAGCTCGAACAGGACCTGATGTCGGGCAATTTCGAAAAGGTCTCGCCGGAGCAACTCAAGGAAATGCTCGGACAGCAGGCGGCGCGGGATTTCCAGAACCTCAAGCAGGTGATGCTGCTGCTGAACGAATCAGGTTACATGGTGCAAAAGGG
>JBOHWM010000150.1:0-1844 GCA_050736555.1 Binataceae bacterium (SeqCode) | reverse complement strand
CATCACGGGTGGCAACACTTCGTAATCCACCTCGATCAGGCGCAACGCTTCCTCGGCGATATGCGGGCTGGTTGCCGCCACGGCAGCCACGGCATGTCCATCGTACAAAACCTTGTCGTTCGCCATCACGTTGAGCGACAGGTAATGCATATTGACGATCAACTCACCGACTGGCGCGGTGACGCTGGCGACCTGGGGAAAATCAGCACGCGTCAGCGCCGCGCGCACGCCCGGCAATTGCAGCGCCTTGTCACAATTGATTGATTTGATCCGCGCATGGGCATGCGGGCTGCGCAGCACCTTGCCATAGAGCATACCCGGTAGGGCGTAATCGGCGCCGTATTTGGCGCGACCGCTGACCTTTTCGATTCCATCATGCCGAACCGGGCGAGTGCCGATCACCCGAAAGCCCACGTTGTTCGCATCGCTGTTCGCCATCATCGAACCTCATCGGTTTGCGCAACCACGCGAAGCGGGCGTCTGGTTAGGCGGAATCGCTTATCAGTCTATTTTCGTTCCGTGAGCCTGCCTAGTTGCGCTTCGTATTCCTCGCATCTCAACGAATCTATTTCGCAAGGTGATCACACAGCCTTATCACGACAGATCGCGGCGCGTCTCGGGCCGGCGCCCCCTCGGCGTCAACCGCCGCCCAGAGCCGGAAGGAAAAAGACTTCGCTAGAGCTTTTAACCGGGTCCAGCACGCCCGCGATTCCCATTTCACCGTCGATCGAGACGGCGACCGACGGTTTGAGGTCGTCTTCCTCAATCAGTTGTTCGCGGATACCGGGGAATTGGCGCTCAAGGTCGGCGATTATCTGGCCGACATTGCGGCCCTCGGCGGACACTCGTTCCTGGCCGCCGGTCAGTTTTCGCAACAGGGCGGGGATTAGAACAGTAGCCATCACCATGTAAAAAGGGGCCGAACCGCCGGGTCCAGCCCTGATCTTCGGCGGTCAGTCCGCAGCGGCCGCCTGACTCTCTCGCGTACCTTGCTTCTTCAGTATCGCCTTGAGCAGGCGCGGGGGCGACATTGGCAACTCGGTCATGCGTACGCCCGTCGCGTAGTAAATCGCGTTGGCTACCGCCGCGGGCGGCGGTACTATCGAAACCTCGCCGACACCGCGCACACCAATCGGATGCCCCGGTGTTGGCACTTCAACAATTATGGTCTCCATCAAGGGCAGGTCGAGGCAGGTCGGCATGCGGTAGTCGAGCAGTCCGGTGTTACGCAAAATGCCCTGGTTATCGTAAACATATTCCTCGTTGAGAGCCCAACCGATTCCCTGCGCGGTACCGCCCTGCATCTGCCCCTCAACGTAGCTTGGATGGATTGCTTTGCCGGCGTCCTGAGCGCAAGTCGCGCGCAGAATCTGGACTTTAGCGGTATCCGGATCGACTTCCACGTCAACGCAGGTGGTGGCGAAAGCCGGCCCAACACCGCGGGCGTTAACCGTGGCGCGGCCGGTGATTGGTCCGCCGGTGCGGGCGAAACGCGGCGCCAGTTCCTTGATCGTGAGTGGCTTAATCCGGTCGCCCTGGGCACTCAGACGGCCCAGCTCGAACGTGACCTCCTCGGGTTTCTTTTCCCACAACTTGGCGGCGCGCTCCTTGAGCTGGCGTACCGCGTCCTGCGCGGCTTCATAGACCGCGAGTCCGGTGGCAAACGCCGTGCGACTGCCGCCGGTAACGTCGGTATGACCGATCGAATCGGTGTCACTGATGAGCGGACGCACATCGTCGACGTCGAGACCGAGCACTTCGGCCGCGACCATCGCCATTGAGGCCCGCGTGCCACCGATATCAATCGAGCCGATGACGACACTGGCGGTGCCGTCGGTGTGGAT
>JBOHWM010000149.1:0-5335 GCA_050736555.1 Binataceae bacterium (SeqCode) | reverse complement strand
TCACAAGAAGGGCCAGGCTTGTTCCTCAAGATAAACGTCCGGCCGGCGGTGGACTTCGCGCGTCTCGAACAGGTGCTGATACTGACCGAAAAGCCCTCGCGCCTGCCGCCGCCGCCCGGCGAAGGTTAAACGGTGTGCGCTTGGTCGCGCTTTTCTCATTGTTCACTTTCTGTGCGCTGGCGGTGGAAACCATCATCCCGCGGTGGCTGCCAATTGCCGCGTTGGCTCCCGACCTGGTGCTGATTCTGGCGGTTGACCTCGGCTTTCGCCATCACGGCGCGTGGTCACCCGTGATGGCGTTTGCGATGGGTTATGCGGTCGATACGTTCTCCGGCGATCATCTGGGACTCAACGCGCTGATGCTGACGCTGGTGTTCGTGATGGCCTATGAGATGTCGCGTTATCTGATGGCGGGTGGCACGTTGATCGGCGTGTTGGCGGTGTTTTTGGGCGTGATGGCCAAGCAGATGGCTGATTTCGCGGTAAGCTCCGGAGGTGCCGCGAGCGGGCAATTGGGTGCGCTCCTACCGGCAGTGCTGCTGCAGGCGGCGATCACCGCCATGTTGACGCCATGGATATTCGCCATGCTGGTGCGATGCAAGCGTATGCTGGGATTGCCGCAAAGGAGCATCCGCGAATGAACACCGCACTAGCCGGAGCGAACACTAGGCGAAACGAAGTGGAGCCGAACTAAGGAGTCTGCGACGTGCGCATCTTTAGTGATTAACGGTGCCGAGCGCAGCAGTGGAGCGTGGGCGTGGCGAGTAAGCGAGTCCGCGAGCTGCGTTTGCGGCTGAAGCTGCCGCGGCGAGGGGTGCCAGAGAGGATCGCGCTCCATCCATTGCCAGGAATCAGCTGTGTCAAAAAGTTCGCACATTCTGGGGATGATAAAAAACTATAAACAGGCTTGCCCAGAGCGACCCTAATGGCCAGGTTCAGCCGCCGGAGTAAGAATCGGCCAGTTCCCAAACTTGAGCCGCGCATCACGGCGCTGATGACGCTGGTCGCGCTGGTACTGACCGCCGCTTCCGTGCGTCTGTACTATCTGCAAATCGTTGAGCATCATGCGATGGCGCGGCTCGCCGATCGTAACCGTATCCGCGTGCAGCGCACCCCCGCCCTGCGAGGTCTCGTGTTCGACGACGAGCATCGCCCGCTGGTTGACACCAAGCCGTCGTTCAACGCGGTGATCGTGCCCGAGGACGTGCGCAATCGCACCCATACGATCGCGCGCCTGGAGCAGTTGCTCGGCGAAGACAACGTCGCCGGCAAGCTCAGCGAGGCGCAAAACGACGACCGCTCGCCCTACGAGCCCGTCACCGTCGAAGAGCATCTCGACTGGGGGCAGGTGGTCACCCTGGAAACGCATCAGCTACAACTGCCGGGTGTGAGCCTGCAGGTGCTGCCCCGCCGTCACTACATTTATGGTTCAATGGCGGCTCATTTGCTGGGTTACGTGGGCGAGGTCACTTTGCGCGATCTGCGCAAGTACCCCGGCTACCGGATGGGGGATGAAATCGGCAAGTTCGGCCTGGAACAAGCCTACGAGGATACTTTACGCGGCGACTCCGGCGGTCAGGAGATCGAAGTTGACGCGGTGGGACGGCGTTTGCGCCTGCTGCGCGACATTCCGGAGAAACCCGGCGACAGCGTGGTGATGACGCTGAACCTGGATTTGCAGCAGGCGGCGGAAGAGGCTTTGGGCAGCCGGGCAGGCGCGCTGGTCGCCCTTGACCCCAACACCGGCTACATTCTTGCGATGGTGAGTCATCCCGCCTTTGACCCCAACATCTTCGCCAACGGGGTCACCTCGGTGGAATGGCGCGATCTTACGACCGACCCCCTGCATCCACTGGAGAACCGCGCCATCCAGGGCACCTATCCGCCCGGTTCGACATTTAAAATCGTCGATTCAATCGCGGCATTGGAAGACCACGCGATCACGCCGGCAACGGTTTATAACTGTCCCGGCGGACTATACTTCGGTGGACGCGAGTATCGGTGCTGGCGGCGGCAGGGGCACGGCAATATTTCGATTCATCGCGCGATCGTGGAGTCGTGCGACGTTTTCTTCTATCACGTGGGCGAGGATCTCGGTATCGACCGGCTCTCGCGATGGGCGCACGCGCTCGGGCTGGGAGAAAAGAGCGGCATTGATCTGGCGAATGAACGGGCCGGCACAATGCCGTCGAGCGCTTGGAAATGGCGGCGCTTCGGCCAGCGCTGGTATCCGGCGGAGACACTGTCGGTCGCCATCGGACAGGGCTATGTGGCAGTGACTCCAATTCAGATGGCCGAGGTCGTGGCCCAGGTGGCCAACGGCGGGATCCGTTACAAGCCGCAGTTCGTCAAGGAAATCGACGCGCTGGATGGTACCGTGGTGCGTCGCTTTCCGCCCATTGTGGAGTCGCGTGCGAGAATTGATCCGCAAACGCTCGCCCTGATTCGCGACGCGATGGCCGATGTGGTGAACGCGCCTGACGGCACCGGAAAAGCCGCCCGCTTGCCCAACGTGACGGTGTGCGGCAAGACCGGCACCGCTCAGGTGGTCAAGGAAGCGCAGGGCGTGCGAGTGAAAGAAAACGCACTCCCGTACAAATACCGCGACCACGGATGGTTCATCGCGTTCGCACCCGAGCATGACCCCAAAATCGCGATCGCCTGCATCGTCGAGCATTCGGGTCATGGCGGCAGCACGGCGGGGCCGGTGGTCAAGGCCGTGATGCAACGCTACTTCGAACTTTATCCGCCGCAGAACCCGCCCCAGGCTCCGCCGCGCAATCCGCTAAACCTCACGTCAAGCGGACGGGCCTGGCCCGCGCATGGCGCCGTCGCCGCAATGGCACAGCGATAGGGGCGCCGAGCGATGGCGGGCATCGACCGGCGGCTGGTCTACCACTTCGACTGGACCGTTTTTATGCTCGCGCTGGCGCTGGCCGCGACCGGCCTGCTAAGCGTGTTCAGCGCGAGCTACAGCGGCCCGCATCACGCGCTCGATCCGCTAGTGATGCGGCAGGTGCTCTGGATTGGCGTGGGCATCGCGTTCATGACGGCGGCGGCGATGTTCGATTATCGCGCGCTCAGCACTTACGCTTATCCGTTCTATGCGCTGACACTTTTGTTATTGGGCGCGGTGGCGATGGTGGGTCAGTCAACCGGGGGCTCGCGCCGCTGGCTCAACTTGGGCGTGATCAAGCTGGAACCGTCGGAGATCGCGAAGCTCGCGATGGTGCTGGTGATCGTGCGTTATTTACGCGAGGAACCGCCGCGCGGCGGATGGCGCGCACGTCAAATGGTGATTCCGGCACTGTTGCTGGCGATCCCCACGGTGCTGGTGTTGAAGCAGCCGGATTTGGGCACAGCACTGATCCTAATCCTGATAACCGTCACCCTGATCGTCGTCGGCGGGCTCAATTGGCGCACGATGGTGGTGCTGATGCTGGCGACGATGCTGGCGGCGCCGGTCGCCTGGCATTATCTCAAGCCGTACCAGCGCGAACGGCTGGTGAGCTTTCTCAATCCGCAATCCGATCCGCTCGGCTCCGGCTACCACATCATCCAGTCGGAGATCGCGATTGGATCGGGCGGTGCGTGGGGCAAGGGCTTTTTGAAGGGCACGCAGGCGCGGCTCAATTTTCTGCCCGAGCAAACCACCGATTTTATTTTTTCCGTTTACGCGGAGCAGTTTGGCTTCGCTGGCACGATGTTATTGCTCGGGCTTTATTCCGCGCTGATCGCGCGTGGCATATGGATCGCGCGTCATGCGCGCGATCGCTTCGGCTGTCTGCTGGCGGTCGGACTAACCGGCATAATCTTCTGGCAACTGGCCATCAACGTCGGCATGGCGACTGGGATGCTGCCGGTGGTTGGTATCACCCTGCCCCTGGTGAGTTACGGCGGCTCGTCGCTGATCGCGATGATGGCGGCGGCTGGAGTGTTGATCAGCATCAACATGCGCCGCTTCCTGTTCTGAGATCTGCAAATCAGCGGCGGTTCCGCTGATTGACGCAAATCATTGCGGATATAGACTCTAGGATTGATATGTAGGATGTAGGCCTGCCGTCAGGCCCAGCGAGGAATCAAGATGGCGCGTGCGTACAGATCCGCTCATCGCAACAGGTCTGACAACCCCAGGGACGAAGAGATTTACGCCATCCATCGGCGTTACGTCGAGGTGATGGAAGAACGGCTCGCGACGATCAGCGACGATACCAAGGATAATTATTTGCGGGTGATGCGGGTGCTAACGGAAAAACTCGCGATTGCGGGCAAGCCGTTATCGGAGATCGTGGGCGAGATCATGGCGGAAGCGGCGCCGCTGCTGTTCCAGGCCATGCAACGTTGATTTCGTGAATGTGATGGCGTCAATGGCCTCAGAATATAGCAAACCGCTGGTGCCGGTATATTTCGACTACGCCTCGACACTGTGCTACGTGGCCTGGCGCATCGTCTCCGAGCTGGAGGCGGAGCTGGGCTTCGTCGCACTATGGAAGGGCGTACCGATTCGGCTGCGCTACCAGCGGAGCCGCCCCGGCAATGCCTTGGGTCCAATCGAGCGCGAGAAAATCCTGACGGTAATCGCGGAAACCGGTATCACGGTCACAGCGCCCGAACATTGGATCGATTCCGACCTGGCGTTGCAAGGAGCTGAGCTCTCGCGTGAGGCGCACGCCTTCGCGCCTTATCACGCCGGGGTGTTTCGCGCCGCCTTCGAGCAAAAACGCGATATCGCGCGGCTTGAGGAACTGGCGGCGATCGCGGCGGCGGCCGGGATAACGCCGGCACGCTTTGTTAACGATCTCACCACGGGCAAGATGGCACTGCGGCTCGAACAACATCGCGAGGAAGCTGACCGCTTTTCGGCCCTCGGCTATCCCACCTTCATTCTGGGCGAATTTCCGCTGACCGGGATTCAACCTATTGGAACGATGCGGCTGTTGCTGCGACGCTATTTGGAACAACGCGCACGCGAGCCGCGCAACTGAACTAGCGGAGCCGACGCCAGGCGGAACGAAGTGAAGCCGAGCTAGGAGTCTGCGCCGTGCGCACGCGCCGAAGCCGCGAATTGTGTCAGCGCGAGAGGAAAACCGGGCAGGGCGCGTTGCGCAAGACGTATTCAGTATTTGAGCCGATTACCATTTCGATGATGCGGCTATGGCCGTAAGCCCCGATGAACAGCAGGTCGGCTTGATAGTCGCGGATGAAACCGATGATGCCTTCGTGGGCTTGGCCCTCGTGCAAGATGAATTGCGCCTCGACCCGATGAGGTTCGAGGAAGCTGCGCGCCTGGTCGAGCGTGCGTTGGCCCATTTTGAGGTCGCGCGCAACTGTCAGC
>JBOHWM010000148.1:0-1611 GCA_050736555.1 Binataceae bacterium (SeqCode) | reverse complement strand
CTGCACGTCGAGCGGCAGGCTGGTCGACAGCCCATTGGGATAAACCTCGACGGTGTCGCGGCCCTCGGATTCCAAGAAAATCTGATGACGCTCCTTGTCGTGAAAGCGCATCACCTTATCTTCGACCGACGGGCAATAGCGCGGCCCACGGCTCTGAATCACCCCGGAGTACATCGGCGAGCGGTCGATTCCGCTCCGGATGATCTCGTGGGTGCGGGCATTGGTGTAGGTCACATGGCAGACTATCTGCGGCTGTTCGATTCGCGCGGTGCGGAACGAGAAGGGCGGCGGCGGATCGTCGCCCGGTTGCAACTCAAGTTCGCCATAATCGATGGTGCGGCTATCGAGCCGCGGACAGGTGCCCGTCTTGAGCCGTCCAATCCGGAAGCCATGAAGCGCCAGGTCTTCGCTAAGACCCATCGCGGCAAAGTCGCCGGCGCGTCCGGCTGAATAATTCTTCAGCCCCACATGGACGAGGCCTTTGAGGAAGGTGCCTGTCGTCAGAATCACAGCGTGGGCCTCGAAGGTCTCGCCAATCTGCGATTCGACCCCGCGCACCACGCCCGCCTCGACGATGAGACGCTCGACGCTCGCCTGGCGCAACGTCAGGTTTGGCGCGCTCTCGATCACGCGCTTCATCCGCGCGCGATAGGCCGCCTTGTCCGCCTGCGCACGACGTGCCCTCACGGCGGGACCCTTGCGCGTATTGAGGAAGCGGAACTGGATGCCAGTTTCGTCGATAGCGACGCCCATCTCACCGCCGAGGGCGTCGATTTCACGCACCAGGTGGCCTTTACCGATACCGCCAATCGCCGGGTTGCACGACATCTGGCCGATATGGTCGAGGTTGAGCGTCAGCATCAACGTGCGACGGCCCATCCGCGCGGCGGCGAGCGCGGCTTCGATTCCGGCATGGCCGGCGCCAACAACGATCACGTCATATTTCATGGCTCATCACTTTGAGCGAAGATTATGGCGGATACGAGCCGCCCTCGCCAAGCGCGGAAGTTTCCCATCCGCGGCGCGCGTTGCAACCTGCTATCAGCTATCCGCTTGTATAGTTATACTACTTCTCGTAATTGTAGTTCGACAAGATTAAGCACGTGCGAGGCGACCCTGTGTCAATGATTTGCGCCGGTTGTGTTTTTCGGTGGAGCAGAAGTGCTGAGAATGTAGGAGCCGAGGATACCCTCGTGGAAGAACTACATTTCCGCAAGGCGGTCATTCGCATAATATAGCCGAAAGAGAAAACCTGTAAGTGCGGTGGGCGGGGAACGAGGAGCTGGAATCGAAAACCCGGCGAAGCCGGATCGATCCCAACGGCCGCGCAACACACCACCGCCTACGCGACATCATCTATCGCTACGGACTACCGTCGGGCCGTGGCCGAAGGTTTACTCCTTCCAGACTCTGCTCACGAATTGCCGCAATTGTTCGAGATGTCCAGTGAGATTTGACGATATGGTACTAATTAGCCAGTTCATTTCCGACGGTTACTTGCTCTCAAGGATAAGACGGTATCGTGACAGCCGCGGATAGGTCGTGTGCCTTTAGTTCACTGCACTTGGTTCACGGTTTGCGCGATTTGAATCTTCCATCCCTGCAATACGG
>JBOHWM010000147.1:0-2940 GCA_050736555.1 Binataceae bacterium (SeqCode) | reverse complement strand
GGATACGGTTGCTCCGGGCGAAGGTGTCAAACCAATCGTCGAGGGCGATATTATCCGCAGCGACGGCTCCACGATTCTCGGCGGTGATGACAAATCAGGGTGCGCAATTATCTGCGAAGTTCTTCATCAGTTACGTGACGAGGGGATTCCGCATGGTCCCATCGACGTTGTTTTCACTATATGTGAGGAAATCGGGCTTTTGGGCGCGCGCCATCTGGACCTCAGCTCAATCGGAGCACGTGAGGGCCTGGTCTACGATAGCGATGCACCCGGCCATCTGATCGTGCGCGCCCCAGCAGCGGTCGGAATGCGCTTTACGGTCAAGGGTCGCGAGGCGCACGCCGGTATCGCGCCCGAGCGTGGCCTCTCCGCCATCCGGGTTGCGTCCGAAGCCATAGCCGCGATGCGTCTGGGCCGCATCGATGGCGAGACCACCGCGAATTTAGGGGTGATCCAGGGTGGGCGCGCGGTGAATATCGTGCCGGACGAGGTCGCCGTACGCGGTGAGGCGCGATCACTCGATCCGCTGAAGCTGAAGGCGCAAATCGAGCATATGGTTGCATGTTTCAAGGCGGCGGTGGCGCGCGCCAACGTGACGGTGGACGGCAAGGTCATACGTCCGTTGTTGGATTACGTTGTACGTTCGACCTACGACGGGATGGCCC
This sequence comes from Binataceae bacterium (SeqCode), assembly GCA_050736555.1. Classification (GTDB taxonomy): domain Bacteria; phylum Desulfobacterota; class Binatia; order Binatales; family Binataceae; genus JBOHWJ01. The sequence goes on along the minus strand of JBOHWM010000147.1, from coordinate 2,275 downwards.
TGAGTGAAAGCGCACCGCTGGTGTTGCGGGTACTCGAAGCGGCGCGGCGGAGCGGGCATACTTTGGAAGCTCATGCGACCGGCGGCGGATGCGACGCCAACATCTTCAACAAGCGTGGCTTGACGGTGGCCAACCTGGGCACCGGGATGCGTGATATCCACACCGTGCGTGAATCAATCGACCTTAACGACATGATCGCCGCCGTGGGGACGACGGTGGAACTGGTCAAGCTCCAGGCGCGGATGGCGCCGAATTGATGACCACGTAATTCCCCTGATCCGCGCTATGGCGGCGGTCCGAGCCGTTAGATATCACCGTTGTTAAGTGCTTTTATTCAAGCGCGAGCGCAACAAAACTCTGAGGAGTTGAAATGAACTTCAGCGACATCATCTACGATAAGGCGGATCGCGTCGCGACCGTGACTTTCAATCGGCCCGAGCGCATGAACGCGTGGACGCGCAAAATGGATACCGAACTGCGCGACGCCATGGGCGACGCCGATCACGATCCGGAAATTGGCGCGATCATCGTGACCGGCGCGGGGCGGGCATATTGTGCCGGTGCGGACATGGGCGGATTGTCAAAAATCGCGTCCGGCGCGGAAACCGTTGGTAATCAGTCGCGCGCGCCTTCCAATGGGGCCGTGCCGGCGGGCGATGCGAATTTCTCCGGACGATTTTCCTGGTTGCTGGCGATGCGCAAGCCGATTATCGCCGCGATCAATGGCGCCTGCGTCGGCATGGGCTTTACCAATTCGCTCTTCTATGACATCCGGATCGCGTCCGAACGCGCGCGCATGGGCCTGATTTTTGTCCGTCGGGGGCTCGCGATCGAACATGGCAGTAGCTGGATGCTGCCGCGGATTGTTGGTGTCGCCAATGCGGTTGATCTGGCCGTGACGGGACGCCTGGTGGATGCGCAAGAGGCTCTGCGCATGGGGCTTGTCAGCAAGGTGGTGGCGCATGACCAATTGATGAGCACGGCGGGTGAACTCGCTCGTGAAATCGCGACGCAGTGCTCGCCGTTAGGCGTCGCCCGGGCCAAGCGGATGATTTACCAGCATCTGTTCACCGACCTCGCGACAGCGATGCGCGATGAGGACGAGTTGGTCGAGGAGATGACGCGCTCCGAAGATTTCAAGGAGGGCATCAAGGCGTTTACTGAGAAGCGGGCGCCACACTTCAGCGGACGTTAAAGCCTGCGCGAAAAGCGGTCGCGGAGGGCTATTTTTCAAGCGGATGCTTGAACTTGCGATCCGGGTGACGAATGGTGAGCACCGGGCAATACGCCTTGCGCGACACGCGTTCCGCCACGCTGCCTATCAAGACATGCGTCAGCCCGGTGCGGCCATGCGTACCGAGCACAATCAGGTCGGCACTTTCGCTGTGGGCGGCATTGATAATTTCGAGAAACGGCGCGCCGACTCGCAGCAGCCCGCGTGCCTTCAGCCCGCTCTGGCGCAAGCGCGCAACGATTTTATCAAGTTCGCCCAGGGCGAGCAGACGTTGCTCCTCCGCGATGCGATTCATCGTGGCGACGTCAAGGCCGGGACTCAATTCACTGATAGCCACCGGTTGCAGCGGCTGGTCGACATGGAACACGATAATTTCGGCAGCGAACTTGCGCGCGATTTCCTCGGCGAAACTGAGCGCGAGGGCCGAGTCTTCTGAAAAGTCCGTCGCGGCGATTATTTTGCTGAAAGTCGGCACGCTGCGAACCATACGCCGCAGACGCCGTATCGGCAAGTACCTCAAGGAGGCGTGCGGCTCGTTCGTTATGAGGTGCGGTATTGCGGAGCCACGGCAGTACACGAGCTATTAAAATGGCGTCAGCTTCACGATTCCGTTCAACCGCACCGTTCTATGCGCGCTTTCGTCCGCGCTATCCGGCGGCGTTGTTCGCCCGTATCGCGGAACGCCGCGGACTGGACGGCGGTGGCCGTCTGCTCGATCTCGGCTGCGGGCCGGCGTTCATCGCCATTGGTATGGCTCGTTATTTCCGGGAGCTGGTCGGCATGGACCCGGACTCGGAGATGCTGGAGATAGCGCGGCAAGAGGCCGCATCCGCAGGCGTGCCATTACGGTTGATTCAAGGCGGCTCAGAGGATTTGGATAGGGCGCTCGGGAGCTTTGCGATGGTTGCGATGGGGCGTTCGTTCCATTGGATGCACCGCGACGCGACTCTGCGAGAACTCGATGCATTGATTACGCCTGACGGATGCGTTGCGCTGCTTGGAGAACGTGCCACCGACGAACGCGCGAGTAGCTGGAGAATG
>JBOHWM010000146.1:0-3883 GCA_050736555.1 Binataceae bacterium (SeqCode) | reverse complement strand
GGCGAATCAGTGGCCCGAGGATGCCGCCTCGTATCTGGCGGAAGGCAAGGAATGCCACATGGCGTTCCACTTTCCGCTGATGCCGCGGATTTTTATGGCGGTGCGGATGGAGGACCGGTTTCCAATCACCGACATCTGGGCGCAGACTCCGGCGATAGACGATACCTGCCAGTGGGCATTGTTCCTGCGCAATCATGACGAGCTCACGCTCGAGATGGTCACTGACGAGGAGCGCGACTACATGTACCGGGCGTACGCAAAAGAGTCGCGGATGCGGATAAACCTCGGCATCCGGCGGCGCCTGGCGCCTCTTTTGGGCAACAATCGCCGCTCCATCGAATTGGTCAATGGGCTTTTATTCGCGTTGCCAGGCACACCGGTGATCTATTACGGTGATGAAATCGGCATGGGCGACAATGTGTATCTTGGCGATCGCGACGGTGTACGCACGCCCATGCAATGGACCGGCGACCGCAATGCCGGCTTCTCGCGCTCCGATCCGCAACGGCTGATCCTGCCGGTGATCATTGATCTCGAATACCATTACCAGACCGTCAACGTGGAGGCGCAGGAGCGCAACCGTCATTCGCTGCTCTGGTGGATCAGGCGGCTGGTGGCGTTACGAAAGCAATACAAAGCCTTCGGCCGCGGCGGCATGGAATTTTTGACGCCGGAAAATCCACGCGTGCTCGCATTCATCCGCATCTACGAGGACGAACGCATCCTGGTGGTCGCCAATCTATCGCGCTTCGTTCAGTTCGTTGAACTTGACTTGTCGCGCTTCAAGGGGATGGCGCCGGTCGAGTTATTTGGCCGTACCGAATTCCCGGTGATCGTCGGTAACCATTACTTGCTCACGCTTGGTCCGCACATGTTCGATTGGTTTTCAATCGAACCTCCGCGCCGCCGCAATCAGCTAAGTGCGGTTGCGAGCGGTGAACAGCTTCCGCTGATGGAGGTGGGCGAAAGCTGGGATCGGTTTATCCACGGCGAAGAGCGCGAGCGGCTAGAACGGATATTGCCATCGTATTTGCCGCGATGCCGCTGGTTTCGCAGCAAAGCCGCGCAGCTCAAAAGCACTCGGATCGGCGATGTGGTGCCGATCGATGATAGCAACGCGTATTTAACGCTGGTGGAGGTCGAGTTCGGCGATAGCGAGTCCGAAACTTACGTACTCCCGTTGGCGGTGGCCGAACGGCAGCAAATGCATGAAATACGCACGCATTCGCCACATGCGGTAATCGCCGAAATGCGGCTGCATGAACGCAATGAACATCCCGACGCTTTGCTCTACGACGCCACCGCCGACACCAGCTTCACCGCGGCCCTGCTTGTCGCGATGGAGCGGCGGCGGCGTCTGCGCGGGATGGTGGGAGAACTCGCGGGAGCGACCACCCGCGAATTTCGCGGCATCCTCAATGGCAAGGAAGCCGGCCTGCCGCACGTGCTCAAAGTTGAACAGACCAATTCATCAATTGCTTATGGTGAAAGCCTGATTCTCAAATTGTTCAGAAAAGTGGATTCCGGCGTCAGCCCCGATTTGGAACTCAGCCGTTTCCTCACCGAACGCACCGCATTCAAGCACGTGCCGCCGCTGGGCGGATGGCTCGATTACCGCATCGGGCGGAGCGAGCCGCGCACGTTAGGCGTGATGCATGGCTTCGTGCCTAACCAGGGTGACGCCTGGGAATACACCAGCCGCGAATTGAATCGTTACTTCGAACGCGCGGTCACGCGTACTGAAATAATTGCCCCACCGGTGGCACCACTTACCGTATTGCTTGAAATGGATAAGCCGGACAAACCCGCGGCCGACATGATTGGCGCCTACCTGGAGGCGGCGCGGCTGCTGGGCAGACGCACGGCGGAACTGCATCTGGCGCTATCGTCGGACGAAAATGATCCCGCGTTCGCTCCCGAAGCATTCTCGCCGTTTTATCAGCGCTCCATGTATCAATCGATGCGCAATTTGATGGGGCAGACCATTCGGATGCTGCGCACACGCCAGGCGGAAATGCCCGAAGAATTGCAGCGTCAGATTGGATTGCTCGTCAGTCATCAGGACCGTCTGGCGGAACGCTTCGATTCTTTTCTCAAGCGGCGCATGAGTGTGTCGCGCATCCGCTGTCATGGCGATTTGCATCTCGGCCAGGTGCTTTATACCGGCAAGGACTTCATGATCATCGATTTCGAGGGAGAGCCCGCTCGTCCGCTCAGCGACCGGCGCCGCAAACGTACGGCGACACGCGACGTGGCCGGCATGCTGAGGTCATTTCATTACGCCGCTTTCGGCACCTTGATGGAGGAAACTCGCAGCGGCGCACTCGGCAAGCGCGACTTCGCTGCGATGGAGCCGTGGGCGCGGCTCTGGCAAATATGGTCGTCGTGGGCGTTTCTGAAGTCGTATCTTGACACCGCGGGCCGTGCGAGTTTCGTTCCGGCCGATCGTTCGGAGTTGAAGGTACTGCTTGACGCTTTCGTTTTGGAAAAGGCCATATACGAACTCGGCTACGAGCTGAACAACCGGCCCGACTGGATCAGAATCCCGCTGCATGGGATCGAGCAAATCATCGGTACGGCCGAAACCGCGGGGAATTGAGATGGCAGCTGCCTTGATGCCCGATCAAATCGACCGGTTAATCCGGCTTGAACATTCCGATCCGCATTCGATCCTGGGAATTCATCCTGAAGACGGCGGTGTGGTCGTGCGCGCGTTTCGGCCAGGTGCGCGCGACGTTTCGCTTCTCATCGAAGGTTTGCGGCCGTCGCGGATGGGTCGATTAGATGACGCCGGACTGTTCGAGGTCGAGCTGAAAGACCGTCACGAGGTGTTTCCTTACCGCCTGCGAGCGCAGTACGGCAGCGGTGAGGTGGTCACCAGCCATGATCCATACGCATTTGCGCCGACCTTGGGCCCGATGGATCTTTATTTGTGGAACGAGGGCCGGCACGAGCGGGCGTGGGAAAAGCTTGGCGCGCATTTGCTTGAGATTAATGGGGTGCGGGGCACCGCGTTTGCCGTATGGGCGCCAAACGCGCGGAGCGTCAGCGTCGTGGGGGACTTCAACAGTTGGGATGGGCGGCTGCATATGATGCGCGCGCTAGGCTCGTCCGGGATTTGGGAACTGTTTGTGCCGGAATTGCAGGCGGGAGTGAAGTACAAGTTCGAGATCCGAAGCTGGGACGGTCATCTCATGCTGAAGGCGGATCCCTTCGCGTTTGCCACCGAAACGCCGCCCGCCACGGCGTCGGTGGTACATCAGTCCACTTACAGCTTCGGTGATTCCGCCTGGCTTGAAACGCGGCGCAACCGTGGCGCGTTGCGCTCGCCGATGTCGATTTACGAATTGCACCTGGATTCATGGCGGCGAGTGCCCGAAGAGAATAATCGCCCGTTAACTTATCGTGAGATGGCGCCGATTCTGGCCGACTACCTCAATGACCTGGGCTTCACGCACGTCGAGTTGATGCCGGTCATGGAACATCCGTTCAGCGGTTCATGGGGTTACCAGATAACTGGCTACTTTGCACCAACCGCGCGCTTTGGAACGCCCGACGATTTCCGCTACTTCGTCGATCATCTGCATCAGCGCGGCATCGGCGTGCTGCTGGACTGGGTGCCCGCTCATTTTCCGACCGACGCCTTCAGCCTTGGCCGTTTTGACGGCACCGCGCTGTTTGAGCATCTCGATCGGCGTCTCGGCTTTCATCCCGAGTGGAACACTTACATCTTCAATTTCGGACGCAACGAAGTGCGCAATTTCCTGCTCGCCAGCGCGCTGTTCTTGATAGACCAGTATCACGCCGACTGCCTGCTCTTCGATTCGGATGCTTCGATGCTGTACCTGGACTACGTCCTCAAGTAATGGGAATGGATCCCCAA
>JBOHWM010000145.1:0-12609 GCA_050736555.1 Binataceae bacterium (SeqCode) | reverse complement strand
CGTATAAAGTCTTAGTGCTCAGGGGTGACGGCATCGGTCCGGAAGTGGTGGGCGAGGCGCTGCAGGTGCTCAAAGTTGTGGCGCGCCAGGCGGCGGTCGATATCGATTTCAAGGATGCGCCGGTCGGCGGCCACGCGATCGATAGTTTCGGTACACCGCTGCCAGACAATGTGTTGCAGCAGGCGCTTAACAGCGACGCCGTCCTGCTGGGCGCGGTCGGCGGTCCCAAATGGGACAACCCCAAGGCGGAAGTGCGTCCCGAACAGGCGTTGCTCGCGTTGCGCAAAGAGCTCGGCCTTTTTGCCAATCTGCGCCCGGTCAAAGCAGTCAAGGAATTCCTCTCCGCCTCGCCCTTGCGCGCCGATATCATCAATGGCGTTGACCTGGTGGTGGTGCGCGAATTAACCGGCGGCATTTACTACGGCCGTCCGAGTGAACGCCGTCAGGCCGCCAACGGGCTCGAGGCGGTTGATACCTGTGTTTACAGCGAAGCGGAAATCCGTCGCGTGCTGCAATTCGCTTTCGAACTCGCAGCCACCCGCCGCAAGCATGTGACTTCGGTTGACAAGGCCAATATCCTCGCCACCTCGCGCTTATGGCGCGAAATCGCGACGGCAGTGGCGGCCGGATTCAAGGACGTGCGCTTCGATAATCAGCTCGTCGACTCGATGGCGATGCATTTGATTCGCCGTCCGCGCGATTTCGACGTGGTCGTCACGGAAAATATGTTCGGCGATATCCTGACCGACGAGGCTTCGGTGCTGGCGGGCTCGATGGGCTTGCTGCCGTCCGCTTCGCTGGGCGAAGAAATGAACAGCGCCGGCTTTCGCGTCGGCCTTTATGAACCAATTCATGGCAGCGCGCCGGATATTGCCGGCCGCGACGAGGCCAATCCGCTCGCCGCAATACTGTCCGGCGCAATGCTGCTCGAACATTCCCTCGGCATGAAGGCCGAGGCGGAGCAGATTGAACAGGCGGTCGAAGCCGTCGTGCGCGACGGTTATCGCACGCGCGATCTTGGCGCCGGCAGCGGTACCAAGCTGGTCGGATGTAAGGCGATGGGCCGGCTGGTGCGCGAGAAAATCGAAAGCCTCGATACGGGAGTGTGAATGACTGCGGCGATTAGCCGCGAACCGCGGGTGGCCGTGGTGGGAGCCACCGGCACGGTCGGCAGCCAGATTGCCGCGCTGGTGCGCGAGCGTGCATTCGGCGCGGAATTCGTCTTGTTCAATACCGAAGGCGGCGCCACCGACGATGGCGAAGCCGATGAGGCGGCGCTCGAAGTCGCACCGCTGCAATCGCCCGCGCGTCTGGCCGGCTTCGATCTGGCTTTCCTCGCCGTGCCTGAAAATGTCGCGGATGAAATCGTCGCGGCGCGCCCAGGGCCGGTCCTGATCGACCTGAGCGCCGCTGGCCGTCCGCCTTCGAATATTCCCCTGGTCGCACCAGGGCTGACTCCGCGTGACCGCATCAACCAGCTCAAAGTCGGCGGCCTGTTCGCCATCCCTCATCCGGGTGCCTACGCGTTGGCTACTATCATCAGCGCACTGGAAAATGACTCGCTTGCCGCGACCATGATCGTGAGCGCGGGCGCGGGTGGACGCGAGCGGGTCAGCGAGTTGTTCAATCAGTCCGTCGATCTGCTCAATGCGCGGCTTGACCTTGAAGACGATCATATCCAGCTCGCCTTTAATTTGTTCAACGACGCGGCTGGCCGCGCCCTGGCTGGCATTGTCGCCGCCCAGGTGAGCGCGTTGCTGAATGACGCGCCGCCGTTGAGTCTCAGTCTCTTCAACGCGCCGGTCTACCATGGAGGCGCGCTGGTACTTCATACCGCCGCGGCTGAACCCGCCGCCGCACGCGCGCGCTTGCGCGCCGCGCCCGGTGTACTGCTGATGGAAAGCGAAGAACCCATCGGGATTATCGATACGGTCGGCCAGGATGCAATCCTGACGCGGTTCGAGACGGGACGCACCGGCGCCGTGATCTATTGTGTATACGACAGCGCGCGTGTGGCCGCGCTGAATGCGTTGTGGGTCGCCGAGAGTCTTTCCTTCGGACCTCCGATCGCCTGAAAGCCGCGGCGTCGGCCGGCCGCCTCTCATGCGCGTCAAGCTTACGCTCGAATACGACGGCGCCAACTATTGCGGATGGCAATGGCAGCCTGCGCAGGATTCGATTCAGGCGCGGCTCGAAGCCGCTCTCGCGCGGATTCTCTCTCAGCCAGTGCGCGTCCGCGCGGCCGGCCGTACCGACGCTGGCGTCCACGCCGCCGGCCAGGTTGCGGCTTTCGATTTGCCCCGCGAGTTCGCGCTCGACGAGTTGGCGCGAGCGCTTAACGCGATCTTGCCCGCGGATATAGCTGTTCGCGCGGCGGACGCCGCGCCCGACAATTTCGATCCGCGCCGCGACGCGCGCGCGCGCGTCTATGAGTATCACATCCTGAATCAGGCGGTACGCTCCGCCTTCGCTTATCGCTACGCCTGGCTGGTGCGTGATCCACTCGATACGACGGCGCTGGAAAGCGCCGCCCACGCCTTCCTTGGCGAGCATGACTTCGCCGCCTTCCGCAGCATCGGATCGGAAGAAAAAAGCACCATACGGCGCATTTATCGCAGCGCATGGGGCGCGGACGGCCTGCGTTTGATCTACACCGTCGAAGCGACCGCCTTCCTGCGTCACATGGTGCGCACGATGGTCGGCGCGATGGTCGAGGTTGGGCGCGGACGGATGGATTGCGATGCGCTTATCGCTTTGATTGAAAGCCGCGACCGCGCCCGCGCGCCCGCATCGGCACCCGCCTGTGGATTGTTCCTGACCGCGGTGCGCTACTGAACCACCGTTTTCATGGTTCAAAATCATACGCACGTCGCATACTCCTTAGCTTGAACGCGGCTCCGTGGGGCGGGCGAGTCCGCGAGCCTTCCCGAATCAAGACTCGTATTCTAAAACGCGCCTCGCAGACTCGTTCGCTCGGCTCCGCTTGCTCCGCCTGGTGTGCTCGTTTCGCTTGCTCCACTACGGAACCTCCGCACAAGCACATTCTGTCACTCTGAACGTAGTCTGCGAAGTGAAAATCCTGGAACAATATCTCGGAAGAAAGAACGGAACCCGAGATTCCTCGCTGCGTCGCGCGGCGCAGCTCACGTAGTGAAGCTGCTGGCGGACAGGGTTAAGCGGGCGCGCTGGATAAAAACTCCGCGCCGGACAGTGGAAAACTCGACCGGCTGTTCAGAAATCGTGCTGGTTCTTAAGGAAAATGCCGATTTAAATAGCTACCCTACTTGAAAATCGACGGGCGCTCGTTCACGCTCGATTTCAAAGGCCCTGATACGGCCACAAGGAGGAGGATGATGACGCAGTCGCAGGTCGCAGCCCATTTGTCCGACAAGGTCGGGATTACCAAGAAACAAGCGAAGTCCGCGCTTGAGGAATTGACCACCCTGGTGGTGCGCGAACTGAAAAAGGAAGGTGCGCTGCGGCTGGCCGGTCTTGGCATTTTTCGCAAGCGCAAGACCAAGGCGCGGATGGGGCGTAATCCCGCCACCGGCGCGCAAATCAAAATTCCCGCGCGCACGCGTCTACGCTTTACTCCGGCCAAAGCGCTCAAGGACTCGGTGCTCGGCGCGCGCTGAGAGTTGTGCCGCGCGTGATAATCGACGGTCGCAAGGTGCAAGGCCCCGCTTTGGCCTTGCGGCATTTTTTTGCGCTCCAGACATGCCGCCGCTTCAGCCGTCACGCCGCCAGCGTGACAATTCTGCTCTCCGTCGCGATACTGACTCTCGCCTCCGGGACCGGCGCTCAGACCGTGACCACGATCAAGCAGTTCAAGGGCGGCGTGCGGCCCGACGCGGTCTTCAACAATTCCAGCTTCTTCAATGCGGCGTGCGCCTGTACCGGGCAATACTCATTCCCGAAATTCCGTCAACACACCAACAAGATGCGCAAAGATTGCCTGGCCAGGTACATGAAGGCACATGGCGCCAGCACGCAGGCAATCGCCTTCATGCGCTATGCTCCGGTGCCCGCCCAGATTACGCAGGCTAAAATCTATTCAAGTGCGGCCGTGGTTTACGCCCGCATGATGTGGGCGGACGCCAGCGGCGGCTTCACACTAATTGGCAAGTCCGGGCAGGTCGTGCCGATGTGGGAGCCGCCCGATTTCAGGACCGACCCACGCTTTAAAACCTGTGCCGAGGGCCATCCCGATCTGACCTTGTGAGCGACTTCGCTCACCTGGCCATTGGTGCGGCGATTGGGCGGTGGCGGCAGCACTTTCATCTTCAGTTACGACTCGCGCACCTGCCATGCCTGCGCCAACCTATGCCGGGTCGCGGTCGCTTACGATTTCGATTACGCCGGCAAGTTCAAACGCGAGCGGCTGTTCAAGGTTACCGGCATCACTGTACATCTGCCGCCGCGCAGCAACATTTACCACTCGCCGGGCGGCTGACCGGGTATCTAAAAAATTAGCTGAATTTACGAAATCGCGTGCGGACGTCGCTTGTCTATCGCCAGCTTTGATTAAAGACGCTCCACCTTCAGCCCCGGTACCCTCGGAAAGCTGCGCTCATCGCGTGTGACGATTGTATAATTTCTTGCGAGGGCGGTAGCGGCAATAATCAGGCCGCGTTCACCCACCGCGATACCGCGTTTCGCCAGATCGGCCCAAAGCGAGGCATGAATCCGCGCGCCCGCAAGATCGAAAGCAACTACCGGAAGCAGCGCTATCAAACCTTCAACGAAAGCCTCGCGCCGGCGGCGTTGGGCCGCTGACCTGGCGCGGTGAACGCCATGCAACAGCTCCGCGGCGGTGATCGCGGATATCGCTACATCCTCTTCGGCGTAGCGCTCCGAGATGTTGGCAAAATCGAGCTCACCCCGTTCTGCCGCGATTAGGACGCTTGAGTCGATCAGCGCCGCCATCCCGACTCCGCGACCGTGGATTGCCGCGCAATCAACTCCTCAACGATCGTGAGATACTCCTCGTCGGGCTTGGGCAATGACTGCAGGAGCTTGGCGAGATTAGCGCCGGTGAATCTAACCTGACCGGCAGGCACTATCTCGCAGATGGGTTTTCCGCCACGCTCAACCACAAAACTCTCGCCTCGGTAAGACACCCGGTTCATCAATTCCGAGAAGCTGCGCGCGGCTTCTGTTGCGGAAACATGAGACTTCATGAAATCAGATTATATGAAAATCGTGAAATAAACAACGTACTCTATTATACTCGCACGCTATGCCTCAACTTTCGCCACGTTTCTTGTCGTCGGGGGTGGCGCGTTCCTTTATCCGGCGCGACCATTCGAGGTATTCGCGGATGCGCGCCTCGTAGCCACGCTCCGACGGTATGTAATAGCCGCGCCCCTCCGTTTGTTCCGGCCGATAGCTCTGCTCGGTGACACCGCCTTCGTAATCGTGCGGATAGCGATAGTTCTCGCCATAGCCCATCTTGCGCATCATCGGCGTTGGCGCGTTGCGCAGATGAAGCGGCACCGGCAGCGCGCCGAACTCGACCGCGTCGGCACGCGCCTTGAGCATCGCGCGATAGGAGGCATTCGATTTCGGCGCGCACGCCAGATAAGTCACGCCCTGCGCTAACGGAATCACGCCTTCAGGCAATCCCACGAAATCCACCGCATCCTTCACCGATAGTGCGATTTGCAGCGCGCGCGGGTCGGCGTTGCCGATATCCTCGGCGGCGAAAATCACCATCCGGCGCGCAATGAATAGCGGCTCCTCGCCCGCTTCGATCATGCGCATCATCCAGTACAAAGCCGCGTCCGGATCACTGCCGCGCATGCTCTTGATAAAGGCCGAGATGACGTTGTAATGCTCTTCGCCGGCACGGTCGTAGAGCAGCGCCTTATGCTGCGCCGCCTCGCGCACAGTCGCGGACGTAATCACGCTTTGGCCGGCCTCACGCGTGAGTTCGGCGGCAACTTCCAGGGTGCCCAGCGCACGGCGCGCGTCGCCGGCGGCAAATCGTGTTACCTCAGCCATTCCCGCCGGTTCGAGCACGAGCTCTATTTTACCCAGGCCACGCTCGCTATCTTCCAGTGCCCGGCTGACAATCGTCTCGACCTCGCGCTCCGTGAGCGCATTCAGGACCAGCACGCGGGCGCGCGAGAGCAGCGGCGCAATCACCTCGAAGGAGGGATTTTCAGTAGTCGCGCCGATAAGCGTCAACAACCCGCTTTCGACGTGCGGCAAGACGGCGTCCTGTTGTGCGCGATTCCAGCGATGGATCTCGTCGATGAAAAGCACGGTGCGGCGGCCCTCGAGCTCGAACGCGCGGCGCGCGTCGGCGGCCGCCTCGCGCAAATCGGCGACCCCGGCCGCGACCGCCGAAATTGATTTGAAAATTGCGCCCGAGCGACCCGCCAGGAGCAGGGCCAACGTGGTTTTGCCAGTACCCGGCGGTCCCCACAGAATCATCGAATGGAGCGCGCCCGCCGCTACCATCTGCTTCAGCAGCCGCCCGGGCCCCAGCAAATGCTCCTGCCCAACGATTTCCTCGAGCATGCGCGGCCGCATGCGATCGGCCAGCGGCTGAATCGGCGCGCGGCGCGGCGCGAATAACCCCGTCTGGTCGTCGCTTTTACGCCGTGCCATCAGATAAGCCTAGCACAGCCGCTCCACGCCCTCGTATGGCTCCGATTTGCACTAAGGTTTGACGATGTTTTAGGCTTAGCTTGGGCCGGACCCGCAGTGGAGCGCACACTAGGCGGAGCGAAGCGGAAACGGAGCGAGCAGGCGAGTCTGCGAGCTGCGTTTACGAACAACGAGTCCGCGAGGTGCGTTCAAATGGCGCGGTCGGCACCATAAAAATGATCGTAGGAATTGATATTGGCGGCTCAACCACGGACGCGGTGATCCTTGATAATGGCGGCGTCTACGTCGTCACCATCGAAGCAAACGATCCGGTGGCGGCGGCGGCTGGCGCATTGGGAAAACTCGTCCAGAACTTTGGCATCTCGCTGGAAAAGGTGGAACGGGTGGCGGCAACCGGCGCGGGCTCACGCGCCTTGGCTGACACTTTATTCGGCCGCCCGGTAATCAAGGTGAATGAATTCACCGCGATCGGAATCGGTGGCACCTCGCTGGCCGGCAAGCGCAACGCGCTGGTGGTTTCACTCGGCACCGGTACTGCGATCGTTTCCGTCTCCGGCGACAAGATCGAGCACGTCAGCGGTACCGGCCTGGGCGGTGGCACGCTGCGAGGCTTGTCCAAGCATATGCTCGGAGTTTCCACGTTGGAGACGTTGGAAGCGATGGCCGCGCGGGGTGATTTGACGCGCGTCGATTTAACCGTGCGGGATATCGCCGGCGGTGCGATCGGCGACCTGCCGCCGGGTACGACCGCCGCCAATTTCGGCAAAATCGGCTCCGACGCGACCAATGAAGACAAGGCGCTCGCGATCATGAACATGATTGTCGAGGTGGTCTCGGTGTTGAGCCTGGCGAGCGCGCGCGCCTGTGGCCAGCATGATATTGTTCTGACCGGCAAGCTGACCCGCGTCTTCCGCTTCATGCAGCGGATGAAACGGCTCAATTTTGTCTTTGGGCGTGGTTTTGTTATTCCCGAGCACGCCGACTACGCGACCGCGATCGGGGCGGCGCGTGCCGCCTCACAGGCTTGATTCAATTGCCCCATGCGTATCCGCATCATCCGCATGAGGCCGTAACCGCGGCGCCACCGTGTTTACGTAAGGCGCGGACAAAAAATTTATCTTCAAAGGGAAAAGTATGGCCTCGGAGCTGCTCAAGGGATTTCGGATGCTCGACTTGACCGACGAAAAGGGCGCACTCTGCGGCAAAATCTTCGCCGACCTGGGCGCCGAAGTGATCAAGGTCGAGCCGCCCGAAGGATGCTCGACGCGCCGTATCCCACCCTTTCTCGACGACCTCCCAGGCGCCGACCGCGGCCTGTATTTTCTCGCCTATGAGGCGAGCAAACGCTCGCTGACGCTTAACCTGGAAATTCCCGACGCGCGCGAATTGTTGGGCGAACTGGTCAAGCAGGCCGACTTCATCGTCGAATCGTTTCCTCCAGGCTATCTCGATGCGCGTGGAATTGGCTACGAGGCGCTGGCGCGGCTCAACCCGCGCCTGGTCCATACCTCGATTATGCCGTTCGGCGACAAAGGTCCCGCGCGCGACTACAAGGCGGCGGATATTGTCACTTGGGCCGCCGGCGGCGTGATGTACCTGATGGGCGAGCCCGGCCGGCCGCCGCTCCAGATGAGTCTGCCGCAGGCGGGTTTGCATGCCGGGGGTGAAGCCGCCGTCGCCTCGCTGCTGGCGCATTTCGCGCGCGGACGTGACGGCCTGGGACAGCAAGTCGTGGTCGATATGCAGGCGTGTATCGTATGGGCGCTGATGAACGAGCAGGCGATGCCGATATTGCACGGCAACTACTTGCGGCGCGCGGGGGCTTACGCGGGCGGCCTCGGGATGGAACGGAAGGTGGTTTACCGCTGTAAGGACGGCCATATTTCGGCGTTGGTGGTGGGCGGACCCGGCGGCGCGATGTCGACGCGCGCGTTGATTGCGTGGATGGAAGAGGGAGACTTCGCGGCGCCCTGGATGCGCCAGAAGGATTGGGTGACCTGGACCCCCGGCGTCTTCATGAAGGCGACGACGGCGGATATCGAAGAAGTGCACGACCTCGAAGAGCGTATCGAGCGCTTCTTCATGACCATGACGAAAGCTGAAATTTATGCGGGCGCGCTCAAACGGCGGATCCTGCTCGCGCCGGTCTCCACCGTCGCCGATATCGCCGCCGACCCGCAGCTCAAGGCGCGCGACTTCTTCGTGACCGTCGCGCATGACACGCTCGGGCGTGCGCTCACCTTGCCCGGCCCGTTCGTGAAGCTGAGCGCGACGCCGATTGAAGCGCCCATGCGCGCACCGCGCCTGGGTGAGCATAATCGCGAAATTCTGAGTGGCCTGCTCGGCTTGGACAACACCGCGTTGACCCGCCTCCGTGCGATCGGCGCAACCTAGCCGAACGAAAATGGTTGGCCATTTGGCCTCATCCGCTCTTCTATATCCTTCTCGAGGAGCCGGGCGAAGCGTGCGCCGATGTGCTTGGAAAGCCGTTTGCCGCCGCTATGCCAAGACCCGGTCAAACGGGCCATTGTCTTGGACGGCGGGCGGGCGACGATGGAATTCCACGCGTAGTTCGGCCAGCGCCTCACGTACCACCTCAGGCTTGATGCGGCCGGTTTGACGCGACAGACGCTCCAGGAAGGCGCTCGTTTCGCCATCGACTCTGGTATTCAGGGTGCTCACAATTTGATTTGTATCGCGGCATATAATACAGAGCGAAGGGGCGTTGTATTCGCGCCACGGAGTTCCCATGAGTCGGTTCGCGCTTGACGGTGTTCATCTGCTCGATTTTGCCTGGGTCGGAGTCGGTCCGATTACGACCAAGTATCTCGCCGACAACGGCGCCGACGTTATTCGAATCGAATCGGCCGCGCGACTCGACGTCTTGCGTTTGGCGCCGCCGTGGAAGGATGCGCAGCCGGGGATCAACGCGAGCCAATTTTACGCGAGTTACAACACTTCCAAACGCTGCATCACGCTGGACCTGAACAAGTCTGAAGCGCGCGCCCTGGCGATGCGCCTGTTGCCATGGGCCGACGCGGTAGCCGAGAGCTTTACTCCCAAGGCGTTGCGCGGATGGGAGCTCGATTACGAACATCTGCGACAGGTTAAGCCTGACCTTGTGATGCTCTCGACCTGCCTGCAGGGGCAGACCGGACCAAACGCGCTCTATCCGGGCTACGGCCAGCTCATGGCGGCGTTGTCCGGCTTCTACTACATCTCGGGCTATTCCCCGGGGGAACCCAGTCCGCCCTACGGCGCTTATACGGATTTCATCGCACCGCGATTTGCCGCATGCGCTTTGCTGGCCGCGCTCGATTATCACCGCCGCACCGGTATCGGCCAGTACATCGATATGGCGCAATACGAGGCGGCGTTGCATAATCTCGCTCCCGCCCTAATTGATTACTTCGCCACCGGGCGCGTGCTCACCGCGCACGGCAACGACTCGGAGCGCTATGCGCCGCATGGTTCATACCGATGCCAGGACGAGGACGGCCACGAACGCTGGATTGCAATCGCGGTGGCGAACGACGAAGAGTGGAAGGCGGCGCTGCGGACGCTCGGCGCCACCACCTTTGACAGTCGCTTCGCCACGATGCTTGGGCGTCTCAACAATCGTGGCGCACTCGACCAGTTCATCGCCGGAATGGTGCGTGAGCGTGGCGCCGACGAACTCACCGTGGCCCTACAGGCGGCCGGTGTCTCGTCCTACCCGGTCCAGAATTGCATCGACCTTCATCGCGACGATAATCTCGAAGCTTTCGGCTTTTGGCATTGGCTCGACCATCAGGAAATGGGCCCGTCGCCCTATGAAGGACTGGAGCATCGGATGAGCCGCACGCCCGGCGAGTTGCGCAGCGCCGCGCCAGTGCTGGGACAGCATAACGAGGAGATTTTCGGCGGGATGCTGGGCTTGGGCACGGCCGAAATCGAGCG
This sequence comes from Binataceae bacterium (SeqCode), assembly GCA_050736555.1. Classification (GTDB taxonomy): domain Bacteria; phylum Desulfobacterota; class Binatia; order Binatales; family Binataceae; genus JBOHWJ01. The sequence continues at coordinate 2,055 of JBOHWM010000145.1, read as the reverse complement.
TCTCAAGCAAGCCCAGGTGATCTTCTGACAAGCGTAGCCGAAGGCGAAGCGGGCAGGCGGGTCTGCGTCCTAAAATAAGTGAAGAATAAAAACTCCAGAAAGGAATAGCACCCGTGATTCCTTCCGGCGCTCGGAATGACAACACGACCGGTTGTGCGGAACTTCCTTAGCCGACGTCAATTCCTTGCGCTACGAACTGCAAATCGCTCTGCGTTATCTGCGCGCGCGGCGCAAGGACGCCTTCATCTCCGTCACCACGATTTTCACGGCGGTGGGCGTCATGATCGGTGTGGCCGCGCTGGTCGTGGTGCTGTCCGTGATGGGCGGCTTCGAGAGCAATCTGCGCCAGCGCATTCTAAGTCTCACGCCGCAAGTACAAATCCAGAATACGCTGAGCGGCATCGCGCATTATGACAAAGTGCAAGCAATCGCCGACCGCGTGCCGGGCGTCGCCGGCTCCGATCCTTACATCATTGGCCAGGGCATGATTAGTTCCGCCCACGGTATCAGTGGCGTGGTGGTGCGCGGAGTCGAACCGCGCAACGCCGTGGTCATCGCGCGGCTGCACCGTTACATTCAGCGCGGTTCATTGCGGAGCCTGGCGCACCCGCCCGCGATCGTGCCTGAGGCGAAAAGCAGCATCACGGTAAATGGTGAAATCGCGATCGGCAGCACCTTGGCCGAAACCCTCGGCGCCAAAGTCGGCGACGAGGTCAACCTGGTGGCGCCGATTACGGTTAAGAATTCCGAACTGAGCACCAAGACCGGCCATTTCCTCGTCGGTGCGGTCTTCGAATCGGGTATCGCCTACATTGATCGCGACCTGGTCTTCATGGACCTTGATACGGCGCAAAGATTCTTTGGGCGCGCAGGCAAAGCCGACGGTATCGAAATCCAACTCATCAATCTCAACGATACGCGGCGCGTGACGGCCGCGTTGCAAAGCCTGTTCAGCAGTCCTTATCGCGTCAGCAACTGGATGGAGTTCAATCAAGCGGCGGCAGCCGGGTTCGCGATGCTCAAGCGGGTCTACGCGATTGTGCTGGTGATTCTGATTGGAGTTGCCGCCTTCAACCTGGTCGCCACCTTGATCATGGTGGTGATGGAAAAGCGCAAAGATATCGCCGTGCTGATGGCGATGGGCGCCAAACGCAATGATGTTCGGCGTATCTTCATCTTGAAGGGCTTGATCGTCGGCGCGGCGGGCACGCTCGCCGGCCTGTTACTGGCAGCGGTCGCATGCTTCGCGCTCGCGCACTATCACTTCATTCATATACCGAAGAAAATCTACGGCATCTCGACCTTGCCGGTCGCGGCTGAGCCGATCAATTTCGTCGCGGTAGCGATATGCTCGATGGTGCTGTGCCTGGTGGCGACGTTCTACCCGGCGCGCCAAGCCGCGCGTGAACTGCCAGTCGAAGTCTTCAGGTCCTGAAGCGCAATTCCGCCAAAATCAAGCTCTCCGGTCGCGACATAATCTTGACGCGCCTCGCGGACTCGTTTGCTCGGCTTCAACTTTGTTTCGCCTAGTATCGTGAGCGGCTAAAGTTGGCCCGGCCGCGGCAAAAACTCAGTGACTGGTGCCGTCACGCGGCGTGGAGGGCTTGGCCAGCTTGGGCTTGCGAATCACCAGCGTCTCATGGCCGCGCACCTTGATCGTGCGGGCGGAATCGGAATGATAATTCGAGCTCGGTCCATCATTACGCCGCGACCGGATGTTGGTTCGCCGCCGCCGCCAGTTGCTCAACTCCTCGGAGAGCTTCGAAGCCACTGAATCGTTCTCGCGGTCGGTATCCTGGAGGCTTTCGTCCTCTCTGCTCGTATCCTCGGTCGTATCCTGCGAACTCATTTGGTCCCTTTCGTGATTCCTTTCGTTGCTAGTCACGGTCACAAAAATTGATCCTGCAAATTTGATTTTTCCCGCTGAAGGTCAGGAGCGATGGATGCGGCTTGGCGCAATCGCAGCGGCAAAGGCGATTGAATGTAGCAATCTCGCTATACAACTCCGGCGTGGCGGAGATTATCAGCATGAGGAATTTGAGGAGGGTATTCGGT
>JBOHWM010000144.1:0-4674 GCA_050736555.1 Binataceae bacterium (SeqCode) | reverse complement strand
GCTCAGATTAGCTCATTCGGCGATGACGCGGGCCTTGGCGACGGTGCGACGGCCAACACCGGCGCGCTCGGCGACTGCACTGAGCACGTCGATGGGTTCTGTCCGTTTGTGCAATGTTGCACTAACGGTATCGGCTTGATTCTGCTTGAGCCCGGCCGCGCGGTTGGCTTCCGCCTTCGCCTTGAGGTACTTCGCGCGCTTCTCTTGCTCAATCGGGTCTATGGAAAGATGACGCGGCTACGAGCGCGCGCAAGCGCACAGACGGTACGAAATAAACGAAATATACGAAAGAAGTCCGCTCGGCCTCATAATCGCCTCATCGCGGCTCGGATGCGCTCATCGGTGAGGTTGCGGGCCTTGGCGACGGTACCCGTCGATACGCCGGAACGCTCGGCTACGGTTTTGCGGGTATCGATAGGCTCGAAACCCTCCGCCAATGTTGGCGAAGGGTTTTTCTTATTGCCTCGGCCGCCCGAGCCGTCCGCACCTTTGCCAGCGAGCATCTGAGATTCGCCTTTACGCTTCTCATAAATCGCCCGCTTTTCCTCCAGCTCGATGATCGCGAAGGGTTCGAGGTTGCGGCGGTTGCGCTCAGCGCGCGGTCTGCATCATGCGCACGGTCGGATTGCGGCGCTGCTCGAAGCTGAGTTCGCCGGGCGCGGTCTGTACGACTCGCTGTTGCTTGGACTGCTCGCATTGCGCGAGCATTTCCGCCAGCCACTGCGCGATCGCGGTGCTGTCGGATGTTGAGCTTTCGGATTCGGGATAATAAAGAGGCATTTGCAAAGTCCTTTCGCCAATGGGCGAAGCACTTGCGGCGTGCTATATGCGTGCGCTTGCTTGCAGATGCTATCCGCCGTTGAGTTCCCGCCCGAAGCATTGCGAATGGGCGTACGAGCCGCGTCTGTCGCCGACCAACGTGCAGTAGGTCTGGTTGCCGCCGATTGGCAGAGTACAAATGCCGCATCTCAGCCCGCGGAACGGCGATGCTTCTCCAGGTGTGCGGTCGAACAGCCAAGAGCCCTGTTGCTGGTAGCGGCGTTCGCGTTCGGGGTCGACTTTGGGCTTTAGCTCGCCTGCCGCCGCACGCCGGTAAAACTCCATCACGTTGTTGAACGAGCTGTCCGCGCCTTGCGCCTGAACACAACCGAGAGCCGCCATCGCGAGCGCGACGATCACGTCAATTTTATGGCTGGCCTTTTCTTTGCTGATTTTCCAGCCCCTGCTTGTCTCAATCGCAACGGCGCGGCTAACCGCAAGCCGGATGTCTGAGTCCTGGTAGGCGATGAGTGCGCGCGACTTAAGTAGCTCGTACAAGTTCGTCGACGATTCCGTCAAATTGGGAACCGATTGCGCAAATTCCTTCATCGGCAGGCCGGCCGCAGAGAGCCGCTGAGCCACGGCCTGGAGCTGCCATGGGTCAAACCGCACCTCACGGACCTGGAACCGCCCACGCAACTCGAGCAGCGTCTTTTCGACGGTGCTTTCAAAATCAAGCGGGTCTGACGGACTCGGTTGGAAAATGCGGTGCCAAACGAGCCGCACGCGCTTGCTCGGAGCATCCCATCCGACCGCCACAATCGCGGTTGAGTCGCGTTTAACCGAAGCGTCTAGACCTATCCAAACCGGCAATCGAGTATCGACCATCAACGGGCGATTGCCCGGGTCAATGCAGGCATCCCACCACTCAATCGGGACGAACGTCGATTCGCTCGATACCCATTTGTTTTCGATGAGCCGCAAGTAGGCGTTAGGCCGAAGCTGACTGCGCATCTGCTCGCGCCACGCATCTGATTGCCACGGCGCCGGACAGCGGTTTGTCCAATAGGCTAGCATACCGTTACCGCGATATAGGTCCGGCTCAATCTGTTCGCCGCCAGTGCCGCGTTTAAAGAGCGATTCGAGCAGCGTTGATTCACCTTCGAACCCGGCATAGGTCGAGGTCAGCCGGACGCTTACCTTGCGGGTCGGAACCGGCACAAGCTCATCCCACAGGCGGTTCGAACGCTCGCTCGTGTAGCCCCAGAGTTCGTCGAAGACAGTGATGGTTGGATTCGAGCCGGCGGCGCCGGCGTAGTCGGATGCCAGCGCGATAATGGTGGCGCCCGTGCTGATAAACGTGATGCGGTCGGCTGTTATCTTGGCGGTCGGTTTGAGTAGCGGCGATGCCTGGATGATGCGTGCCGCAGCCTGGAAGACGCGCGATGCGGCCTGTTCGTAGTCGTTGGCGACGCAATAACCCTCACCGAAGGGACCGCTCAAGCAGACCATCACGTAAAGCAATCCCATCGCGGCCGTCGCGGTCTTACCTGATTTTTTCGGCGCGCTGAACAGCAACTCGGAATAGGGTAACCGCCCCTTGGCGTCCGGCGTCAGAGCTTCCCGTAGAAAGCGTTCCTGCTCGGGGTAGAGCGCATATGGTTCGCTGGTTTCCGGGTCGATCAGCACTTCACTGATGAAAGCAACCGGGTCGCGCCGCCATCGGCTGAGGCGCGCGTCAGTTTTCTTTTTCATCGTCTTCCTGTTCGGCTGCTTTGATCATCGCGGACGGTAAATCGAGCGTTTCACCGCCCTTGCCCCACTCGAAGGTGATGCCCAACGCACGCGCATAGGCGAGTTCGGCGAGCTTGAATCGTCTGAACGTTTCGAGCAGGGGATTCGGATCGCCATTGGCGCGCACGATGCCCTCAATCTGAAGCCGTGCTGCGATTTCGGAGGCGCGGACATTGAGCGCCGCGAAATTGCGAACCACAACCGCGGGCACCTGGTCAAGGACGGCGTATTCTTTGCGGAGCCGCCGCGCCGCTCGTTCGCTGCGTTGGTCGCGCATCCGCGTCTTGCGGGTCCGCCGCTTGGGCGGAGGCAATCGCAGAATATCGCTCACAGAAGCCCGCCCTGTACGGTCGAAAGGCCCAAGGTAGGCTGTACCCCGTCTTTTTCAATTGGGCATACGCCTGTCGGGCCAGAATCGCGGCGCGCCACCATTCCGAGCAGCGCGTCATCGCGATTTTTGCCTCGTGTGACGGCTCCAAGCTTCGGGTCATACACAAACCAGCCATGCCCGGCGGTAAAGAGCGTGTGAACGGTCTTACCGTCCAGGCACATGTGGAGGTGCGACGTGTGGCGTTTGTCGTTGAGGCCGATGCTTACCGGCCAGCCAGCGGCGCGAAGAGCGGCTTCTATGCGATTACGGTTAATACCCGGATGCGTATCACTCATTTTTAAAGCACCGCTTTAAGTTCGAGAGCCGCGCGGCCGATTATCGGGACCGAACCGATAGCCGCTTGCGCCCTATGCGCACGCCCTTGCGGAGCACCGCGCAGCTGAGACGGAACCGGTCGGAGTGGTCGTGGCTAAGCGACCACTCACGCGTCGGAATTGACGCGCCCCCGGAGAGAGCGACCGGCATATACCGCACCCGCCGCCACTCTGGCGATGGGACCAGAGCAGCACACCGCCCCATGCGGTGCCCCCGAGTAAGAGGGCGGGCAATTTCATCAAACTGATTTCGCTTTGCGCTTGGCCAACCGCTTAGCGAGTTTCAGGGCCCGCTTTTCCGCCGAGCGCCGTTCGCGTTCGCGCTGAGCACGCGCCCTGTCGACAGAATCACCCATGGCTAATTTAGAAGCTTCTCGACGGAATCGAACGCTTGACGCTCCCGCCGCCGCAGGGATTTTTCAACTTCAGCGCGCTGTTCCAAATCGTAGTCGCGGTTCGAAACATCCGCGCACATTCTGTTGACGTGCAGTCCGGGTCCGACTGAACCGTAGACAGCACTGAAGTCCAGCGTGCGGCCGTCCGATTTATGGACAGCGCTTTGTAACTGGCGCTCGATGTTTCCGGCATCGCAATCGTAGCCGATCAGGTTGCCATCGCGATCGTGGCTGACGTCCATGCCGCGCCGCTCGCTGCCGTAAAATACCGGCTCCTGGCTGTCGCGTTTGAGCAGCGAATCGGACGTGCGCCCGAAGCTCATACGCGGTTGGTCCAAGCGGGCCTCCAGCACCTTCGCGAGGTCACCCGAGTGCTCGGCATTTATGCGCCGCGCGGTCCGGCCGAGGTCGGAGCCGATGGCGAGCGCCTTTTCAATCGACGTCAGCCCCGGCATTCCGAGCGACTTGAAAAAATTCATCTCGGCTGCCGTCATCCCCTTCGATGCCGGATTCGCCTTCCGCCCATACGGATCGCTCGACACCTGCGCCTCACGCGGATGAAGGCTAGGATCGCTCGGGTCGCCCGTGGAGGTCACGGAATCGTCGGTGATCGTCCAACCCGCTTGCCGCAGCGCCGCCATCGCGGTCGCGGCCGCCTCACTTAAAACGTCGGCGGCGCTTTCGGGGTTCATGCCCGCGACCACGGGCTTCATTGCCTCATAGACCATCGCCGCCAGCCGTTGAGCGCTGATTACAGCCCCCGGCTGTTTCGCGTTAGGGCTCGCGGGCTGGCCGCCGTGCTTGGCGGGAAACAATCGCTGACTCGCGTTGGTTGCTTCCTTGAAAATCATCATGCCTTTACTCCCTTCAGCGCGCTTGGTAATCGCCACGCCGGATCTCTCACTGACTGTGCCGTTTTTCTCGACGAGCCGCGCACTGTGGTCGTCGTCGTCGACCTGGATTTTGTCGTACTCAAACGCCATCGCCCGTGAGGCTTCCCGGCGGTCCCGAACTAACACCT
>JBOHWM010000143.1:0-3162 GCA_050736555.1 Binataceae bacterium (SeqCode) | reverse complement strand
GCCTTCAGCCGGGCGCGGAGCGCGCGACCGCTTTTAGCGGCGCGCAAATCGCCACGCGGCCGGGAGGCAGGCGATGAATCAACTTCATACCGAGCGCGAGCAGGGCTTTATCGATTTGGCGGCGGATCTGGCTGACGATTTCGCCCAGCGCGCCGCCGAGCACGACGAGCAGGAATCCTTTCCGCACGAAAATTATGCGCGCCTGCGTGAGAGCGGCTATACCCGCCTGACGATTCCGGAAGAACTCGGCGGTTTGGGCGCGAGCTTACTCGAACGCCTCAAGGCGCAGGAACGTCTCGCGCAAGGATGCGGCGCGACGGCGCTCGCCATCAATATGCATCTTAACGTCGTGGGGCTGCTGATCGAGACGTGGAAGATGACCCGCGAGCCCAAGGTCGAAGTCCGGCTCAAGGAAATTGCCGCGGGGCGGCTCGTATGCGGTGGTTCGGCCTCGGAGCCCGACAACAACATCCCGGTGCTGCGGCCTAAAGCGGTCGCGCGGCGTGAACGCGGTGGCTTTATCGTCAACGGGCGCAAAATCTTCACCACGCAAAGCGTCGAGCTGGATTACTATTTCAGCGAAGCAACCTGGGCCGGCGCGCCCGATGGCGAGACCATCGTCACGTTCTTCATCCCGCGTGACACGCCCGGCCTGAGCTTCAAGGACGACTGGCATACGATGGGGATGCGGGCGACCGCCTCGCGCAGTTCAGAATTGAAGGATGCATTCGTGCCTGATTCGGCGGTGATGCTGCAGCGGCCCGTGTTCACCCGCGGTGGCATCACCAAAGTCTTTCTCCAGGCGCCGTTCACCATTGGCGCCCCCTACCTCGGTATCGCCATCGCGGCGCGTGATTTCGTCGTCGACTTCATGCGCGATCGCGTGCGCTATCCGTCCAAGGAGCCGATGAGCCATTCGCCGGCGGTTTACAACAAGGTCGGCGAGATGGAGCTTTTGATCGAAGGCGCGCGTGCCGCGATGTGGAAAGTTGGCGGCGAGGTCGGGAGCGATCTCGCGCGCAACTGGGCGCGCCGCAGTGTTGCCGCACGCCTGATCGCTATCGAAAATTCGGTGCGGGTGGTCGATCTTGCCTTGCGCACGGTGGGCGGCGCCTCATATTTCCGCCGCTTGCCGCTGGAACGTTACCATCGTGACGTGCGCGCCGGGCTGTATCATCCCTTCGACAGTGACGACACGCTGGAATTCCTCGGCAAAAGTGCCTTCGGCATCCCGGTGGTCGACCGCGACTCGCTTTGACCCGCGATGGTTCTGCCCGAAGCCAAATACCATGCTATAATGGCAAAATGTCTGGCACGGTTACGATCGATAAGCTCGGACGCATAGTCCTGCCGAAACCTGTGAGACAAAAGCTGCGGCTGTCCGCCGGTGACCAACTGGAATTGGAGAGCATCGACGATCGAATCACGCTGCGGCCCTTGCGTGGCACAGCGGCGCTCCGAAAGAAAAGTGGGGTATGGGTATTCCATTGCGGCGAGCCGCTTACGAGCTCAACAGTCCGGGAGACCGTTGAAGAAGTACGGCGCGAGCGCGATGAACAAAATCTGGCAAAACGCCAGTGAAAGCTTTCTTCGATACGTCGGTGCTAGTCGCTGCATTTCTCGAGGACCATGAGCATCATGAGCGGAGCCTGAAATCCTTTGCGGGAGCCGCCAAGCACCGGGATTCGTGCGCGGCTCATACTTTGGGAGAGGTTTACTCAACCATGACCCGGCTTCCCGGACGCCATCGGTTGAGTGGCGAACAAGCGATGCTCTTCCTGGAGGAGATGCGCGAGCGCCTTAACCTTGTTGCCCTTACAGGTGCCGACTACTGCGTGGCGATCAGGGAAGCGGCTGGGAACGGCGTTACCGGTGGTACGATCTACGATGCGCTGATTGCACGCTGCGCTCTGAAAGCGGGCGCCGACGTGGTCTACACTTGGAATACGAGACACTTCGAGTTGTTCGGCCCGGCGATTACCAGGCGCTTGCGGACGCCATGACGCGGGGAATTAGTAGACAGGGTGAGTTCTAGCCGTGGCCGATGGCGGGGGCGCCTTCTGAACGGCGGGCGCGCGGCAGCAGGAAACAGATCGGCGCGACGATCACCAGCACCACCGCCAGGATGCGATAGACGTCGTTGTAAGCGAGCAACCCCGCTTGTGCCTGAATTGTCTGATAGATCATGCCGAGTCCCTGGCGCTGCGCCGTGGTCATCTGGTGCAAATAATTGAACGAAGGCGAACCCGGCATCCGCAGAGGGCTTTTGCTTATCCGCCAGGCGTCGAAGACCGAAAAATGCTGTACCAGGTAGGCCTGATGGATCTGCTCATGCGAGGTCAGCATGTTGGTGACGCCCGAAACTCCGATCGCGGCGGCGGTCTGGATCACCATGTTGAACAAGCTCGACGCGTAGCCCATGCGCACCGGCGGAATTTCGGTCAGCGAGGCCGCCGTCAAGGCCGGAAAGACCACTCCCAAGCCCATGCCAAATAGGAAGATCGGCCATATCAGTGAAGTGATGCTGACGGTTAAATCCCAGCTCGCCATCCGAAACGCCGAGAGCCCCGCGATGAAAAAGCCGAGCGCGACCAGCGGCCGCGTATCAAATCCGCGCCGTGAGAGCTGGCCGATTCCGAACAGTGCCATGACCGCGCCCACTCCGCGCGGCGCCACCGCCAGGCCGGACTTCCATGCGTCGTAACCCAGCAACTCCTGCGTGAAGAGCGGGTTGAGCAGGTTGATGCCGAAGATGACCATCGATTGCGCCGCCGTCAGCACCACTCCCAGCGAAAAGCTGAAGTAGCGGAAAATGCGCAAGTCGAGGATCGGCTCGGGAAAGCGCAATTCGTGAATCACGAGGAGAATCGCGGCGAGGATCGAGGATAGCGTGAAGTAGCGCACCCAAGCGGCGGCAAACCAATCCGAGCGCTGTCCGCGGTCGAGCACGATTTGCAGGCAGCCAATCGCGATTGCCAGTAGAATAATCGCGGTATAATCCACCCGGCCGCTGCCGCGCCGTTCGTTCAAATGCGGCGGGTCGTGCACGAATTGGTAAACCAGCAACGCGGTGAGCAATCCCGACGGCAAATTGATGTAGAAATTCCACCGCCAGCTCCAATTCATCGTGATCCAGCCGCCCAGGGTAGGACCGATAATCGG
>JBOHWM010000142.1:0-4790 GCA_050736555.1 Binataceae bacterium (SeqCode) | reverse complement strand
GGTTAAAGCCGGCCCCCAAGCGGTTTGTCAGCATCAATCTCGTCCAGCTGGCAGTGGTTAGTTTGATTGCAGCCGGTTTTTGCTCCGCGTTGCTGGCCGGATGCGGCAGCGACAGCTCTTCCGCCCCCTTGACCGCGACATCGAGTCCGCCCAAGCTCGGCGCTCCCGGCCCCGTCTCCTACGAAAACTGGATGCGGGATCTGGCGCCTGTGATTGGGCAGCGCCCGTTGCGCCAAGTCGTCATCCCCGGCTCCCACGACGCCGCCACCTACGGTCCCTGGCCGGACGCTATCACCCAAGGCCTCGCCCAAGCCCAGAGTCTGGACATCACGGACCAGCTCAACGCGGGCAGCCGCTACTTCGACCTCCGCTTCGAGTACCGCGATTACGGCAACGGCAACGCCGACTACTGGAATTACCACGGCATCGCGGTGTCCCAATACGTCCGTATGGGCCAGGTGCTGGGCGCCATCGTAGACTGGAGCGAGCAGCACCCGCGGGAGATCCTGATGTTGCAAATCTCCTTCGGCGCCGCTTACGGGAGCGACCCGAACCTGCTCAAGCAAATCTGCTCGCAGACCCTCGGCCCCGCAGTCGCCGCGGGCCTGGTGCTCCAACCGAGCATGGTACCGCAACTCTTCGGAGCGCCTTGGCCGTACGACATGAGCATGAACGAGATCTGGGCGCTGCCCGGCCACCCGCGCATCATCACCGACTGGACGGCCTGCACGGGTAGCGACTGGTCGCTCCCACCGACCACCGCTGCGCTACCGTTCGACGGTCACTACGCGGACCGCTGCTCCTCTTCGCAGGCGGTCATCGACGGGCTGGCGCCTTCCCTCGACGCTCGCACGGACGACGACGGTCACCTCGTGCTGGGTCTATATACACTCGGTATGGAGGCGACGCCCGAAGCGGAGTGCCTCTATTCGTATGTCGCTTTCCTCGCCTACTTACAGGGGCCCGTACTCACGGCCATCAAAGGTTGGCGCCAGCAGAACCAGTACAAAGCGCTCGCTAACCTCAACGTGATAACGGGGGATTTCATCGGCGACCCGGACGGTGACACCAAATGGCCGATCGTGCAGACCGCGATTGACCTCAATCAGACGGCGCCGGCCCCGCAACTGACCGCGAAGAAGATACTGCCCTTTATTGATGTCACCTGCACAGGTCCGCAGGAGAACAGGCTGCAGATGATGGCCTATCCCCTCACGGAGGGGAAGGTTGGCCTGGACTCGGAGAGGACGCAAGTCAACCCGGGCCATCTCTATCTTGATCGCACCGATTTTCCTCCGGGCAACTTCGACGTGCGGGTGGATTGTACCACGGACCAAGGAGTGACCAGTAGTCTGACGGTCCCCACCAGTCACTTAGAAGGGTTGCCTGCCGTTCGTGGGGGGTGGGACGACTCATCCAGGCCCAGGGCGGCGCCGAGATCGACGTGATAGGCCCCGAGTGTCGGCGGCGTCCGATCCCGAATCCGGCGACCCTCGAACGGATCAAGTACTCGTGGGCGTCTGTCGTGCATGTCGTGACGCCCGCCGACTTCAACAACCTTGTCCAATTTCCGGGCATCCCGGATTTGACGACCAACGCATACCAGTTCACGCTGGCCATGGACGACATTTACGGCGCAAAATGCTTCTCGCTCCAACTGCCCATCGGCACGCTCATACGATTCGTTGGCGACGAACGCGTATTCGTCCTCTCTGGCGGGTGCGCGTTCCGGTACATCCCGAATCCGACGACGTTGCAAGCGATCGAGAATCGCTACAACCTAACGGTGCAGTCTCTGCCGCTGTTTCCCGCTCCGGTCGTGTACTTCTATAACGGTCCGTATATTTCAGACTACACGACCAACAGGGACGGCTTTGAACAAGACATGCAGGAGATCTACGGGCACTGACGGCGACGGCATTGCGCGATGACGAGGGCCACTGCCCGATTCTGATCGGAGGGCCATCATTACCGTTGATGAGTGTGACGCGGGGACGTGGAACCGCTTGTTTCCTGATGGGGGCAAATCTCTGTTTAATTTAAAGCTTGACTGTATTTTCTGTTCCATTGCTACCCAACACCGAGCATCAACTGGGTCACCGTGAGAGGCTTTAATTTCTTGCTTTCACTTCGTTCAGGATGACGACACAAACCTCGAACTCAGCATATGGATAGACCTCCTCGGCATAAAAAACAGGCGCCTTCAGCGCCGAATCTTACCTGCGCCGGGCTTCCCTGAAGCCTTCGACATTACGTCTGGACTTGGATTCGGGATACTTAACGAGCGGCGTTTTGCTGTTTCAACTGCGACGTGATCACAAAGTCGAACACGTTACCGCTCGGCAAGCCGACGACTGGAACCCCATTGATGATGAAGGTCGGCGTTGATTCCAGATGCAGTGCCTGGCCGTCCTGCAAGTCCTGTTGGACGCGTTTTTGCGCCGCATCACCAAGCACGCAGGCGTTAAGCGCTTTGCCATCGAGGCCGGCGTCGCTCGCGTAGTCGTCAATATGACGGCGCAGATTCTCAACCGAAATTTCGTCCTGATCGCGGTAGAAATCATGGGCGAAGGTCCAGAATGCCTGCGGATTCTGCCGCCGCGCGCATTCAGCCGCGATCGCCGCCTGTTCGGCCCACGGATGGACGTGAATCAGCGGATAATTTTTCCAGATGAGATGAACTTTGCCACGATAGGTCGTGTTGACCAGGGTTTCGATCTCGTTGAACGCGCGCTTGCAAAAAGGGCATTCGAAATCCGCAAATTCGATAATTGTTACGGGAGCGTCGGCCGGCCCAAGGGTAGGGCGATCCTTCAGATGGAGCGCGTTGACGTCGAGTTTTTGCCAGGGATGGCTGGTGTCGACGTAACGTCCACCAATAATCACGCGGTTTTCACTTGAATCGAGATAAATCGGGTAGGTGGCCTTCTGACCCTGCGCGTTGCTGAAAGTGACGCTGCGCTCCCATAGACCCGAAAACGGACTATGCGTCGCCGAGCCGAGCGCAATATCGTCGATATTCGGAATCAGGAACTGCTTCTGTAAGGCGGCTTTGAGCGCGGCGTCGTGCGACGTCTCCAGTGCGGGCGTGTCGCCGGCGTGGGCCAGGTCTGGCGCAATCAGACGGATTTCGCGCAGTCCGGCAAAGATGAATCCAACCACGATCAGAGCGGACACCAACCGAACGACGGCGATTCGCGGCAAACGGGCGAGGGTTTTCCAATGCATCACGGGAAGGGATTTTAGAGATGGTACGCACGCAGTGCCATACTTCGTACTGCCATTGATCCCGAGCAACGCGAGCGCTCCCTTCGCCGCCGGCATGGAATGCCGCGAAATCAGCTAAGTTCCGGAGAAATGGAGGGACTGTCTACCTTCCAGCATACTTGGCGTGACGACATAGTCGCCGCCCATCGAGGCACGCCATATCTGATCGGCCACCTGCATATTTCCGACGGTGGCAAGATAGGCGCCACCACCAACGATACCGCCGAGGATCGCGTATGCCGCCTTAACTGGAAAATACACCAGGCTCGCGAGCGCCGATCCGGCGCCATAAGCAACGTGACTCCAATTGACGCCATTGCCGGCCGTCTGCGATTGCGCCAACCCGGCCGCCGGCGTGGTGATCGCCATCGCCAATACCAGCAGCGTCACTGCGAACGTCTTTCTACTACTTTTCGGCCATCGCATCCTGGGTTTATACCATACGAGTCCGCCGCCGAAACACTCGCACACTCCAAACGGAACAAAGCGGACTGAGAGAACGAGTCTGCGAGGTGCGTTTTCAGAATAAGAGTCCTATTTGCCCTCGGATTCTTTATGGCAGAGGTTCGCCGCTGGTAAGGCACGCGAGGACGTTGCCGGTAATCCGCGCGACATTGTTATCGTAGTTGTTATGCGGAAGGCTGCCACACCACGCGATCGAACCGGTAGCGAAGACGGCACCGCCGCCAGCGGTGCGGAAATATACAATATCGGCGCGTACGCCGGGGTCCTGCGTGCCACCGGTACCCGGGTACGTGAAATAAATCTCCTCAACCACGCGCTGATAATTGTCGCTATGCCCTTCCGAACTAGCGACCAGCAGGGTCTCGGGCGGCGTGCCGAGCGTAAGGTCGTAACGATCCAATTCGTGACCGGCGGCGCCACCGCCAACCATCCCGAAATTGCCGATCAGGCCATCCTCAGCAATACCGGCAAAGATGAAACTGGCACGCGGATCGCGGCTGTCGGGCATGCGACGGAAATACGACGAGCGATCAAAACCCTGAGCCGCAAAGCCGACGCCGACCAGCTTCTGCGGCGCCCGCGCCCGGTTGCGCCATACGCCGCCGCGTTCGCCGGTAGTGCTGTGGAAGTATTCGCCCGGACGCGCCTGCCAGGCGCGCGAACCACCTTCGCCCTTGCGCACTTCGATAAGGTGCGGCTTATCCGGATGGAATGAAGTTACCCAGTAAAAGCCATCCGCCCAGGTACATCAGCCGCCCACCGGAGGTCAGAAACGCCTCCATCGCATCGAGCATGTTCGCCGAGTGGTACTCGGGATGAGTGCCGGTGAGAACGACCTTGTAACCCTTCAACAGCGGCGCACCTTCGCGATCAAGGTCCTCGTCGGTGATGACGTCGTAGCGAACGCCTTTGGCCTCCAGCCATCCCACCAGGTCGAGGTCGGCGGCGAGCCCCCACAACGAACCGGTCTCATGTCGGTAATTGGGCCGCATGTTCGGGATCGGACGCAGCCGTGACGAATAACAGACGCCGCTACCGTCCGCATGATGGTCGTAGGT
>JBOHWM010000141.1:0-2165 GCA_050736555.1 Binataceae bacterium (SeqCode) | reverse complement strand
CGTCAAGAGTGAGCACCAAGTACTGGCCGAGCAACTGGAAACGCTGCGGGCCGGTGAAGATATGGGTTTTGATTCCATTTGGGTGCCCGAGCATCATTTCACTGAATATGGCTTCTCCGCTTCGCCGATGCTGATGTTGGCGGCTGTAGCTTCGGTTACGAATCGTGTCCGACTGGGCAGCGGCGTGGTGGTGCTACCGTTCAACGACCCGGTCCGTATCGCCGAGGAAGGTGCGATGGTCGACTTGCTGAGCGACGGACGGCTGGAATTGGGCGTCGGGCGTGGCTTTCAGCCGGTCGAGTTCCATGGTTTCGGAGTCGATCCGACCCAATCCGAAGAAATCTTCGACGAAGCGCTGGAAATCATTCTACGCGCCTGGACCGCGGAAACCGTCGCCTTCAAAGGCCATCACTTCAAGGTTGCGGAACACGCGGTCCGCCCCAAACCACTGCAGAAGCCGCACCCGCCCATATGGGTGGCCGCGTTGAATACACCAAGTTTCGAGATCGCCGGACGCGGAGGACACAACCTTCTTTATTCGTTGGTTCCGGGCTTTCAACACTCGATGGTAGCTGATCATCTGGAGACCTATCGCCGCGCACTGCGCACTAGCGGTTATAATCCGCGTGATAGAGAGATTGGGGCGCTGTGCATGATTCATTGTGCGGAGACGACCGAACGCGCCCGCAAAGAGTTTGCCGATCCGGTTTTATGGTATTTTAGAACGATCGCGAAGTACGTAGCGCCAGCGCCTGGTCAGGTGGCAATTGAAAGTTACGAGACTTATCCCGATATCCGTCGCTTTGCGCGCCACGTCGAATGGGATGAATTGCTCAAGCGCGGCACGGTGATCTGCGGCAATCCGGAAACATGCATCAGGCAGATCGAGGATTTGCGGTCACGCTATGGCTTCACCCAGCTTTTGTGCTGGACGCGGTTAACGGGTTTGGAACATCGCAAAGTTCTTGGCGGCATGGAACTGTTCGCCAGACACGTGCTTCCGCATTTTCATCGAGCGGCGCCTCCCAAGGGAGCGCACTAGATCCGCCAGGTGTCGCCGATCAAGTCATGGCGAAGACATCGGCCCGAACCGTACGATGATAGAGCAGTCGCCCGCGCCCTCTCCCGCTGCTCAAGGCCTGTCGCCGGCACAGGCCCGTCAGTGTTTGCTCGCTTTCGGTTCCAACCGGGTAGCCCGCCAATCGCTGCTGGAGCGATTTAAGGAAGCGATTATTCCGTTGGCTGACCCGATGGCGTTGATGCTCGCGGCGGCGTCGGCCGTGTACTTCGCGCTGGGCGAGAGCACTGAGACGATTATTCTATATGGA
Source organism: Binataceae bacterium (SeqCode) (assembly GCA_050736555.1). Classification (GTDB taxonomy): domain Bacteria; phylum Desulfobacterota; class Binatia; order Binatales; family Binataceae; genus JBOHWJ01. The sequence goes on along the minus strand of JBOHWM010000141.1, from coordinate 837 downwards.
GCCTGGAGCTGGGATTCTCGATGACATCGCAACCGTCTTAGGGGACTTAAGGGAGGCTCGCTGTTTAAAGATGAGTGTTGGATCAACGGTATGAACACGAGCGCACGAGACCACGGCGTGCCACTTCTGGAGTATGATGAGGCGCGTTTGGCAATCATCGAACCATCGCGCGTGATCAGGCCGATCGAGATCGCGGAACATTGTGTGCTCTGTTTCTTTCCGGAGATGATCACGATGGTTGCAGGCGGCGAGAAGACGCGACATCTTCATACCATCAGGAGCGAAACCGGTGAGGTGCCGATTTACGAATTGAACTATGGTGGTCGGCCGCTCACAGTGGTTCATCCTGGAGTTGGAGCGGCGATCGCAGCGGCACGACTCGAACACATGGTTGCCCTTGGATGCCGAAAGTTCATCGTCTGTGGTGGCGCCGGTGTCCTCGACGGTTCCATCGAGGTAGGCCAATTGGTAATTCCTCACGCGGCGATTCGCGATGAAGGGACCTCGTATCATTATCTCAAGCCCGGGCGAGAAGTCGCGCCCACGGCTGGTGCGTTTGCAGCACTCGAAGCAGTGCTGAAGGAGAATCACCATGACTACATCAAAGGAAAAACCTGGAGCACCGATGGCGTTTATCGCGAAACGCGCGCGCGGATGATTCGGCGCCGGCGCGAAGGATGCGTAACGGTTGAGATGGAAGCCGCGGCATTCTTCGCAGTGGCACGGTTTCGCCATGTCGAGTGCGCCGAAATCCTTTACGCAGGAGACAGCCTGGCGGGCAGACAGTGGGCGCCACGAGGATGGAATCGGCACGCCGCACGCGAGCGAATTTTCCAT
>JBOHWM010000140.1:0-11191 GCA_050736555.1 Binataceae bacterium (SeqCode) | reverse complement strand
TGTGTATAAGAGACAGGGCGAGAGATATTCGCTGAAGCGGAATAGCGTCAGCACATTGCCTTCCGCCACGAGATGAAGCGCGAGCGACATCTCGCTGAAGGAATCGGCATCGCGCAAATGCTTGAGCGCCATCTCGTTCAGCGGACTCGCCTTCATCAGGCCATGTCCGGTCGTCAGCGCGCGCTTGCGAAAAACTTCAGTATGGCGCGCCTCATCCATCGCCTGCGCCGCGATAAACGCCTTCACTTCGATAAACTCGGGATTGAGCCGCGGTAGCCACATTGCGGGGGTGTCGGTGGCGATCATTTCGACTTCGGTCAAGAAGGTCATCAGTTGCGACAGCGCTTTGCCGGTCGCCTCGGGCAATTCGACACCCTCGAGCCGGTCCCAGGGAATATCGGTGGTCGCGTTCCACTGGCGCGTCACCGCCTCTTCGTAATAGCCATCGGTGTTATGCGCCCACAGTTCGCTTTTGCGCGAGACCCACGGTTGTGCATCAGGCAATCCTTCGGCAAGCTCGGCTCCGCGCGGAGCGAAGGAACGATTGTCGCGCACCTTTTCCGGAATCACATCGATCCCATAGCTGCCCAGGCTGATATCGCGGTAGATGAGCCCTCGGCGTGGATTTTCCGTTCGTGGTTTGACACGCTCGGTGGCGGCGTTCATCCAGGAGAGGTCGAGGTCCCCGGTGCGAATCGTATAGAGCCATTTATCGACGAATTCACGGTCGTCAAAATAATTGCTGGTCGCCAGAGAAGCCATCGCAAGCCTCCCTAAAAGCTAACCTCGACCTGGCTGCTCAAATCGAAGAATTCCTGGATCGACTCCATGAAACGATAGAGCTTGTCGTGACCGTCGGGACTGTCGTAAGTGACCCTCAGCGCTTCGCCGAAATGGGTCAGGGTGTTGATGTCGTGAGCGGTATCGGCCTCGCCATGGCGCCGAATATTGTCAAGCATATCTCGCCAGACAGCGGCGTCACCTTCGATTACGAAATCGACCGCTGGCAGGTCAATCCGGGCAACCTCACGCGCGTCCTTGAGCTCGAAGACTTCGAAAGTCAAAACGAAGCTGCGAGAGCCGTCGTGGCCGCCGACGACAAGGCCGAAGGTGGTATCAATGAAGCCGAGCCGGCGAAAACGCTCCCCCTCCGCCTGCATCCTGAGCTTGAGCGCATCGAAATAATCCGTCGATGGAAATTTGACCATCATAGACAAATAGAGCTTATCCTATGTGCTTCGTTCATATCCACCCGCTGACTCGCCGTCGCGATGCTAACGCGCACTGGCCTGTTTTTGCAGCTTGGAGCCACTATTGCCCGCCTGGGCCAATTCATCCTTGATGATGTCGTCGAAAGCCGATGGCGGTTCAGCGCCAACCAGTTCACGCCCGTTGATAAAAAAAGTCGGAGTGCCAGTGACGCCGAGCCGAGTCCCTTCAGCCATATCCTTGCGGATGCCGGCTTCGTAAGTGCCCTTGTCAAAGCACTCGTCGAAATCTTTGGTGTTGAGCTCGAGTTTTTTCGCGGTCGCTTTCAAATCGGCGGGCGCCAGCTTCGACTGATCGGCGAAGAGCGCGTCATGATACTGCCAGAATTTGTTCTGCGCGCTGGCGCAACGCGCCGCCTTCGCCGCGTCCATCGCATGCGCGTGCATACCGAGCGGGAAATCCATGTAAATCCAGCGAATCTTGTTGCCGTATTGGCTCTTCACCGCGGCTATGGATTGCAGCGCCGCTCGGCAGAAGGGGCATTGAAAATCAGCGAATTCCACGATCGTGATCGGTGCTTGCGCGGGTCCTTGGGTCGGATTTCCCGCCGTGGCGACCGCGACTCGCGGCGGTTTGAGTGCAATATGCACGGGACTTTTCGCGCGCAGGGTATCCATAATGTGCGCGCGCTTCTGATGGTCCTGTTGGCGTTGCAATGCGGCCATCAACGGGGCCTTAATCTTGTCGAATGGCTGCGAAATCTCCGATTTGTGCGAATCGTAAAATTTCCGCGCGTCGGCCTCGGTGATCTTATGCGCGCCGCCCTGTTTGAGTTCATGGTCGAGATACTGGCTTGAACTCATATGGGCCTTGCGGGCCGCCTGGTCCACCAGGTATTGGTCAGCGATTTTATCGATCGCTTGCTTGCGCATCTGATAAAGCTGGTCGGACGGAATCTGCTTGAGCACTTCCTTGAACACCTCGGCATCCATCTCATGCTGGGTGATCTGATGATGGCCTACCGTCGCGACCACCGCGCCACTGGCCGCCGCATCCGAATCGCCGGAAGCGCTCCAAGCCGCGGGCGACGCGGCGGTCACCAGCGCGATGGCCGCGAACATCACTATTCCGCGCACCCATATTTCCGGCCGTAATCCTGATCGCTTAAGCATCCGATAATTCCCCTTCCGCGTGGAGGGCACCTGTGCCCTTCGCCGGCGACCAGCCTAGCATTAGGCACCGGCAATGTCGCGACGGCAATTTACGGGTAGCCGCGCGGCTTCAATGCGACTAATTTTTTCAATAAATTGTCGGTACCTGACGCGAGAGTGGCGGAATGGCAGACGCGCCGGACTTAGGATCCGGTGCCGCAAGGCGTGGGGGTTCAAGTCCCCCCTCTCGCACCAAAGGACTTTCCGCGATTACCGCTCAGTGTTGCCTTCAAAAACCTCAATATCGCGAGCGGGCGCCGCCGGCATTCCAACAAGATTGTTCAGAAGCGAAAGCAGTCACGAAGGATGCGCGATAGTGACGCGGCTGATGCTGGTTTTGCTGATCACCACGGCGGGGCTGCTCGCTGGCTGCGGCACAATCCCTGACGCCAGCGCCTGGCTGCATACGAATCCCCTTTACCTTGCGGATCCGGACTTCACCGGCCCCCATGGAGCGTTGACCGCGCGACAGGGCCGGCGCATCATCGCGCGCCTGGAGAAACATCAGCGGACGCCAAGCGATATTCTCCAGCGCCATCTTATGTTCGCGCAGGCGCTTAGCGATGTCCCCCTCGTACTCGGCAATGGAGTGACTTTGCTGAAAAACGGCACGGCGACTTATGATGCGATGCTGACGGCGATTCGCAGCGCGCGCAGCAGCATTAACCTTGAGACGTTCATCTTTTCCGCAGGCCCGGTAGGCCAGGAGTTTGCCAACGCGCTGATTGAACGGCAGCGCCACGGCGTAAAGGTGAACGTCATGTACGACAGCCTTGGTTCGTTCAGCACGCCGGCAAGTTTTTTCGATCACATGCGGCAAAACGGCATCTCCGTGGTGCAATATCGGCCGGTCAATCCGTTCGAAGCTACCCTCAATTGGTCGCTTGGCCACCGCAATCACCGCAAGATGCTGATTATCGACGGACGCATTGCCTTTACCGGCGGCATCAATATATCGGAGGTTTATGCCAGCGGGGTGCGTGGCGTCGTTAGCAAGACCCCGCCAGCGTATTGGCGCGACACCGATATCGAGATTGAAGGCCCGGTGGTGGCGCAATTTCAGCACCTCTTCATCGACGAATGGAAGTATCAGAAAGGCCCATCGCTCGGCTCCCGCGACTATTTCCCCAAGCTTGAACGACGCGGCAATCAGATCGTGCGGGTGATCGGCAGCGTGCCGGAGCGGTTCAGTCTGATCTATGTCGTATTGATCTCGGCCATCGATAGTTCCGAGACCAACGTGTTTATCACCGATGCCTATTTTGCCCCGGACGATCAGATGCTGCATGCGCTTGAGCATGCGGCGCGGCGTGGAGTCGACGTGCGACTGCTGTTGCCGAGCCAGAGCGATGAACCGTTCATCGTGTCAGCCGAGCGCTCACATTATCAGGCGCTCTTGAAGGCTGGCGTGAAGATTTACGAATGGCAGGGGAAGATGCTGCACGCGAAAACCGCGACCATTGACGGCGTATGGTCTACGGTGGGAACGTCAAATCTCGACTGGTGGAGCATCGCGCGCGATAACGAACTGAACGCCATTATCCTCAGTCATTCGTTTGGCCATGAAATGAATTTTATGTTCAAGAACGATCTGGAAAATGCCAGGCAAATCAAGCTCGACCAATGGAAGCATCGAGGCGTGTTCGAGCGTCTCGATGAAGCCGGCGCGTGGGCGATTGAGCCGTTGCTGTGATTTTGATCCACTGATCAGAAACCGAGGGGAATTTGATCCCGAGGCGGGACACTCATGGAGCAGATGCCGATTTCGGTGCGCAAGCTGAGCCCGGTGATTGGCGCGGAAGTCCAGGGCGCCGACCTCTCGCTTGCGCTGAGCGAGGAACGGCTCCGCGAAGTTCGTGACGCGCTTTTGGAAAACCTGGTGCTTTTCTTTCGCGATCAGCGTCTGAGCCCGGATCAGCATAAGACGTTCGGACGGCGTTTCGGCAAGCTGCACGTCCATCCCGCTCCGCTCGGCGTCCTCGAAGGCCATCGTGAAATCGTAATCATCAAGGCGGACGAAAACTCCAAGCATATCGCCGGCGAGGAATGGCACTCCGACGTCTCGTGCGACGCCGAGCCGCCGCTCGGCTCCATCCTCTACCTCAAGCAGGTGCCGCCCGTCGGCGGCGACACGCTGTTCGCCAGCATGTATGCCGCGCACGATGCGCTGTCGGATTCGATGCGCCGCTTCCTCAGCGGGCTGACCGCGATTCACGACGGCGCGCGCAACTACGAAGGGCGCCGGCCGGATCCCACGCGCCCTGGCGAATTACCGCGCGCCGAGCATCCGGTGATCCGGACCCATCCAGAGACCGGCCGGCAGGCGCTGTTCGTCAACCGCCTGTTTACGACACGCGTGGTTCAGCTCTCAAAGCGCGAGAGTGATGCGATTCTTCAGATGCTCTTCCACCATGTGGAAAATCCGGAATTTCAGTGCCGCTTCCACTGGGAGCCGGATTCGGTTGCCTTCTGGGACAATCGATGCACGCAGCACCTGGCGTTGTGGGACTACTACCCGCATCAGCGTTATGGCCATCGTGTTACCATCGCGGGCGACAAGCCATTCTATGGGGTTTGAGCCGCGAGGTGCACTACTAAAGATCGCACTGCCGTTCTCACCAACGGTCCCTGGTGATTGCGTCCCTTACTGCCGAATGGCGGCCTCGCGTCGGATTGATCCGTTGCACGACCAATCATTAGCCTCGATCGGGTAGGGACCTAATGGCGGTGAAACCGCTCGATGAAACAAACGCGCGGACATACACGACCGTATCGCGGATCACCTCCGGAATCCTGACTCGCCAAAAAGCATCACGTGAACCTTGGTGCGGGGTGGCTTCGAATCGAACCGGGCGAGCAAAAATGGCGACGGCCGGAATTTTCCCTTGACGCCCGAGTTATGCGAAGTGTTGGAGCAACAGCTCGAGAAGACGAGAGAGCTTGAGCAAGCGGCGGATGATTCCGTGGCTCTTCCATCGCGACGGCAAGCCAATCAAAGATTTTCGTGCGGTTTGGGCCTGTAGAAGTGCAGGTGTACCGAAACGAATTGCGCACGATTTCAGGCGTACCGCCGTGCGCAATCTTGAACGTGCGGGGGTGCCGCGCTCCGCCGCGATGGCAATGGTGGGCCACAGAACGGAATCGATCTACCGCCGCTACGCCATAGCAGACGAGGCCATGCTCAAGGAGAGCGCGATTAAGCTGGCAGCGTTCCACACTCTGGAGCTGAAAGGGAGTGCCAAGGTTGTCCCGATCGAGAAGCGTCAGCGAGACCTCGCCAAATCATCGGATTAACAATCCTCTAGCGGACAAGAGTAGAGCGCAGGATCGGGAACCTCGGTTCCAATCTCTACGCCATCGTGGCCTAGCCTATCTTTGCGAAGGAGCTTTTCCCCTATTCCGGTCTCTGCGTCGAAGCGTTTCTCCGTCCGTTGCGCGCAGCGCGTTTTGCAGACACATTTGTATGTTTTCCGGTATTCTCCATTTTACCCGAATAGAAGGGGCTCGACCGCCACTCGACTCGGAATGGGTCACTGATACGCCGAAAGATTTTGGCAAGAAGAATATGGGCGCAACGGTGTACGACCTGCACAGCCTCGGCTGGCAAAGTTTTCAGCAGCTCTGCCTGACAGTGACCCGAGAGATTCTCGGTCAAACTGTGGAGTCGTTCCTCGATTCCAATGACGGCGGAAGGGACGGGGCGTTCGGAGGCGCTTGGGTGCCCGGCAACGCGGAGACCCTGAGAGGCAGGTTTGTCATCCAGTGCAAGTTTACCGTCAAGAAAGACTCTAACTTACACTTGTCCGATCTGGCCGACGAACTGGGTAAGGCGAAGCGGCTCGTCGCACAAGGCCGCTGCGACAATTATGTGCTGCTGACGAACGCCGGACTCTCCGGAATGGAGGCGGAAAGGATCGAAGGGGCCTACAAAGCGGTCGGGGTGAAAAACGTCCTACTGTACGGCTCGACGTGGATTTGCCAGCAGATACAAGAGAGCAAGCGCCTCCGCATGCTTGTTCCGCGGGTGTACGGTCTTGGCGATTTGAGCCAGATCCTTGACGAGCGAGCCTATGCACAGGCTAGAGCACTCCTGGCGTCGCTGCGAGACGACCTCTCGAAGGTCGTCGTGACAAGCGCCTACAAGAGGGCGGCCGCGGCCATTGACCGGCACGGATTCGTTCTGCTGATCGGCGAGCCGGCGCCGGAAAAACGACGATCGCGTCCCTGCTGGCGATGGCGGCACTCGACCAATGGAATGCCTCGACGCTCAAGTTGGACAAACCCGAAGAAGTGAAGGATCACTGGAACCCTGACGAACCTTCGCAGTTCTTCTGGATAGACGATGCTTTCGGCGTGAGCCAGTATGAATCTCATCTGGTTTACGGCTGGAATCATCGGCTGGCCGATATCAAAGCGATGCTCAAGAAAGGCGCCAAGATCGTGATGACGTCGCGCGACTATATTTACAATCGCGCGCGTAAGGATCTGAAGGAGGGCGCATTTCCCCTCTTGAGAGAGAGTCAGGTCGTCATTGACGTCCGTGACCTCACGCTCGAAGAAAAGCGGCAGATTTTGTATAACCACCTCAAGCTCGGGAAGCAGCCGCAGGAGTTTCTGGCGCAGATAAAACCCCTGCTGGAGGGCGTGGCCGTGCATCCGCGGTTTATACCCGAGACCGCGCGACGCCTCAGTGATCCCGTGTTCACACAGAGACTGTATCTCAGCAAGTTCTGGGTCGACCGGTTCGTCGAAAAGCAGGAGCTGCTGCTGCAGGAGGTCTTGCAGGGTCTCGACAGCGACAGCAAGGCGGCATTGGGGCTGATCTACATGCGGAACGGCGAACTGGAGAGTCCGATCCAGCTTGAGGAATCGGAAGCCCGGGCGCTGGAGCGCCTTGGCAGCAGCCTCGGCGGTTGCACGACCGCGCTGGAATCGCTCAACGGCAGTCTTGTCCAGCATGCGCATATCGAGGGTGCGTCGATTTGGCGATTTAAACATCCGACTATCGGCGACGCGTTTGCCGCCCAGCTCGTCCGTAACCCCGAATTGCTCGAAATTTATATCCAGGGGAGCCCCGCGGAGGATTTGATGCAGCAGGTCACGTGCGGCGATGTAGGATTGGAACGAGCAGTTGTGATCCCCAAAAGCCTCTTTGCGCTCATCCTAAAGCAGCTTGATGAGTATTCGTTGAGCCTGAGATACAAGTCGCGGTTGTACGCAACATGGGGCGCAAAAAGCCGCACTATGGATTTCTTGGCGCGCCGAGGCTCGAAGGAATTTCTGTTGTTCTATGTCGAGAAACATCCCGAGCTGCTAGACCGCGTGGCAGAGCCCGGCCTCATGCTGAGCGCGGTCTCAGAGGTGGATCTTGTAGCGCGTCTGCACAAATATGGTCTCCTGCCGGAACCGCAACGCCTGAAGTTCCTCGAGACCGTAACCGGATACGCTCTCCGCGCAGAGGATCTCGACGCTCTGAGCGATTATGACATAAAATCGATTTTCACGGATCAAGAATTCGAAGACTTCCGCGAACAAGTGCGCACAGAACTCATACCGCGGCTTGCTGATGTTCGACGGGATTGGCAGTCCAACTATATTAGTTCCGACGATCCAGCCGACAGTTTTATGGAGCCGCTCAGGGATTCTTTGAAAGTCCTCGCGGACGAGTTCGCCGGCGACGATGAAGCAAAAACGATCGTCGACAGGGAAACAGATCGGCTGAACGAATGGATCGCCGAACACTCGGAGCAGGAATCCGACGACATGCCCGCGCGGAAGCTCGGCGTTGTTGGAACACCTGACCAGTTCGGGGACGTCAGAAGCATCTTCGACGACGTCGATGCCTGAAGCCGATCTCAAGTTGCAGCCGCTGTTTCACGCGATGGCCCCCGTCAGGCGGGGCCATCCGGTCAAACATCTACGCCGCTTTGCGCAGGTGTAGTGCTCCCCTAGAATCAAGCCACGAGTTGAGCTTGTAGCGTGCGGAATTGCCGCGCTCCGCCGCGAGCAATGGTCGGCCACAGAACGGAATCGATCTACCGCCCGCTACGCGATCGCAGACGAGGCGATGTTGAAGGAAGGGGGACCAAACTCGCAGCATTCCACGCGGCGGAGAAATCCACTCCCTGCCAAAGTTGTTCGGATAAAAACAAAAGCGGAGACAGCGAGATCGTCGCACTGAAGATCAGATCCTGGTTCATCGCCATTCGCGAGCAGCCTTCGTCGTCCTCGACGAAAAAACCGCCAGACGAGTAGTACTCCTTTATGCGGGTCATCCGGAACTCTGCCACAGTCAGGGTCTTCCGCTTGGACTATTCTCGGCCGCCGGGAAAAATCAGCTCGGCCAGATACAGGCGCCATTTTTCGGGCACGCCCTTTAAGTGGTGCACGCCACGATCTCTGAATCGAAAGCTCGAATCGGTCACCAGCTTCCTAACCGCACTGGAAACCAACACTTCGCTCGCGCCCGCCTTTGCGGCTACGCGCGCGCCGATATGGATTGCGAGACCGACAACCTCGTTTCCGATGAGCTTGTATTCGCCCGCATGCAGACCGGCCCTGATCTCCAAGCCAAGGGTGCGTACGGCCTCGCGAATAGCAACTGAGCATCGAATCGCCCTCTCCGGCACATCGAACGTAGCGAGAATTCCATCACCGGTCGTGACTACCTCTCTTCCGCGGGCCATCCGCAGTTCTTTGCGGACCGCCGTGTAATAGTGATTCATTACCTCCGACCAGCGACGGTCACCCAGCCGCGCGGCTTTTTCGGTTGACCGCACGATATCGACAAACAGAATGGTGGCGAGCGCGCGATCCGGTTCTGCGTTGGGTCGGGCGACGCGGCGTCGGATCGGTACGCTTTCCGGCAGCCGCTCATACAGATGGCCAAGCCGCCGCGAGGTCGCGTATTTCACATATTCTACTGCCTGTGCTTCGCTACCGCAGGGGACGATTTTCCGTCGAGGCGGACCCGCCCAGTAGATCCGTCTTCTATGACCCGCTCCGCGCACCTCGACGGCACCCCACTTCAAAAACACGTCCGGGCCGACTCGTCGCACGGACCATGCTTTGGACGTATATCCGGACACGTTCGAATGATGAACTCCGATGCGGAGGAACTTCGGCATTGGCGTGCGTCGTGTGCTCCGAAGCGGTTGCTCAACGCAGAAGTAATCTTTTGATCACGCGTGTTCCGCTTTCAAACGAAGCGGCGCTTTGTGGCACCGGGCCGGAGCGCGGTTTGGGTAAGTTTCTCGGGCCGTTTGCCAGAGTAGCTGATTGTTCGTAGCCGACGAATATGATCCGCTCGTCAAAAGCTCTTCATAGGTGCGAAGTTCATCCAACGATTCTGTCCGAGCGTCTCCTTGAATTTTGAAGCCCGCGAAGAAGATTCTCGGCGCCTCAGCGGCATGCTTGTCAAACCCCGAAGCTCCGAACCAATGGACATTGTTCCGCTCGCAAACCTTTAGAAGAACATTTGAGTGGGTTTTGGTCGCCGGACCTCATGAGCACTTATAGTGAGGTCAGGCCAGGCTTAAGCCGTGAGGCAATCACTATGTGCTCGGCGATCTTCTTCGGCGTATTTGTCACGACCGCTATGCGGACCAAGCGACGCCGCAGTTGTTCGAAAATATTGCCGGCCTGCTCATTAACTTCTTGAAGGTGCACGAAGCGCGGGAAACATTCTTTCAGAACAACGCAATCTCGCGATCGGCGTGACTGGAATAAAAACATCTCGAGTCGCCCGCGATCCGGCTGAGGGCCTGCGTACGGTTTGACGTGGGCTACGGCTGCCCAATCGCCGACATAGAATCGTTCACTAAGCCACGGTAGCGCAACGTCGCTAAGGAACCGTGCCAGCTCGTAGCTGTTGGTCTCCGGATTACGAAGGCGGTGGGCTTCATCAACGATCAAGAGATCAAAGCGCGGAGGCGGTGACAGCGTTAGCAATCCCGGCTCCGGTGACCGACCCTGCACACCCTTGAGATAATCATCAAGGCGCAGCAACTGGAGGCTTGCGATTGACCGCGAGTAATTTTGCGGCCAGACATCATCGAGGTTGGTCTCTCGCAAACAGTAGCGGAGTTGGTCTGGTCCGAGAATCTGAAAGTTCTCGTCGAACCGGCGCATCTCGAGTTGCCATTTCGGAGCCAGATCCTTCGGACATACGACCAAAATCCGCTCGATACGCTGTCGCGCCTGAAGTCTCCTTGAGAAAACGAAGTTTCATTGCCCGGAGAGCGCGCAATTTGACCGGTTCGCCATTTTAGTGGCTGCCGCCCGCGCCTCTCCTTTCGGATCTGGTAGACCGTATGCCTCGGTCGCGTGCTCGGAACTTTCTCGAAGTACCCGAAGGACCTCGCCCATATTCTGCACAGCCGGTGGGTTTCCAAAAAAAATGTCGAATTCGTCGAACGCGCTTGGGTCGAATGTGCCTCGCAGGACCGCGCCCTTAAACCAATCCCAATCCATCTTCGAAGCCTGATTACGCGTTATAACGGACTTGAAGAACTGTCTCTCCTCACCGCGCCCTCGCAGAACTCGCTGCGGCCGGCCGTGTCGAACTGCCCCATAATGCGGCTGACAGCCTCCTGCGGCGATTGGAGGTTCTTTGGTGCCGAGGGCGGGACTTGAACCCGCATGTGGTTGCCCACGGTGGATTTTGAGTCCACTGCGTCTGCCGTTTCGCCACCTCGGCTAAGGATCGTCAAAACCAAAGCAGATCGCGCACCGCCCGGCAAGTTGGCTCCAGGCAGTTTCGAGCCTTACTC
>JBOHWM010000139.1:0-5261 GCA_050736555.1 Binataceae bacterium (SeqCode) | reverse complement strand
CTTGATGGCGACGGCATTCGGTGGCGATGCGATACCGCCGTTCAAATTCAGCGGCACCGAGACCAGCATGCATTCGTAGCGCTGGTCCTGGGCGCAATCCTCGGCCAGCTTTTCGAGATTAAATTGTTCACCGAGCGGCAAACCCAGCAGTGAGAGGGTGCGGTAATGGAGCGCGCCTTCGTTGCGGAAATCCCATGGCCATGGTTCAACCGCGGGACAATCGGTGCCCACTGCCGCCACACGATTATCCCAAAACCATTCGACCATCGCGCGGCTGTCGTCGATTCCACAGGCTTTGAGCTTCTGCAACGGCGCCATCTCCCGTTTGTCGGCGTCGCTAGCCTTGAGGTAGGCCTGCATCCAGCCAGTGCGAATCAGGAGGATCGTGCCGGGTTTCAATTCGGCTCGCTGGGTCTTGATAGCGTCCTTGAGGTCGTCGAGGCTGTATTTCTCGTTGTTCAGTGGATTTATCGCGGCCCCCTTTTGATTACGATGGCGAAAGGCGTCGATCAGGAGCGCGCGGCCGACGAATTTGTCCGCCCAGTTATGAATTCCAAGCTTGTTCCCGCGCTTGATCTCGTCGTTCGTAACGCCGTTGTAGAAGGCCTGCGCGCGCAAATTGCCGACATGTCCGAGCCCGTCCCACTGGCTGCCTTCCTGGGTGTTGTAAGCGTCGAGCACGTCGTCGTAACCGAGTAGGCCATGGCTCTCGAAGCTTTTTTTCGTATGCTTGACCGGTTCGCGCTCGAACAGCGGCGGGCTGGCGTAATTGATCGGAGTGTCGAGCCGGAAGACTTTGCCTTTTTGCACCAAACGTGCGGCCGCAACCACGCCTTCTTCGGTGAGGAAATTGACACAGCCGACCTCGTCGTCGTCTCCAAAGACACCCCAGTTGCAGTCGGCGGGCGCTCCCTTTTTTATTGGCAATTCGGAAAAGCGCGGAAGCTTGTTGAAATCGATTTTGGCCATTGCTCAACTCCCCGTGCGATTTGAATAGGAAAATCCACGCCGGACTTTTCGCCAGCACGCCACGACCGTGCCGCGCCTGTCAAGCCACGTTGGTCCGCTCCCTCCAAAAGTCGAGGTCCGCAACAGCGTCAGCGTATACGGCTCGTATGATGGTGACCAACCATCCGCCAAAGCTGTCAGTCGCCACTGATTTGGCAGAGCTAAGTGATTGACATTCAGATAATAGCGCGCAGCTTAATCTCGAGCGATTTCTTTAGCTGTGGCGTCGTGTAAACTCGTTCGCCATGCCAACTGACGCCGACGAGCCAAATTCCGAATCCGCACCATTATTGATAAAGCGCGCTGTTCAACTGCCGCGGATGCTGCGATGGGCGCCGCTACTGGTCACGATCGGAGCGATGGCGGCACTGGCTGGGTCCTCGTGTGGCCGCTCGATTTTTCCCAAAGCGTCATCCTCGGCCTCGCCGACTTCCACCAGCACGCCCGGCAACGGCAACTATGTTTATCTTACCAATTTCAACGACGGCAAAGTCTCCGGCTTCAGCCGCAATCTGACCACCGGCGCACTCACGCTGATCGGCACGACCAGTGCCGGATCCGCCAAGGGCCCGTACGGACTGGTGGCGGGAAATTCCGGCAAATATCTGTACGTTGCCAACGCCAGCGGCAACAACAGCGTGTTCCAGTACAGTATCGATGCAAAAACCGGCAAGCTGACGACAATCGGCAGCGGCTCGATTGCGGCCGGCGCCTCGCCGCGCCAAATTGCGATCGATCACAACGACGCCTTCGCCTATGTGACTAATTTTGGTAGTGGGTCTTTCACTTATTACGCGATCAACTCCAGCACCGGGGCTTTGGGTTCAGCCGCCAGCCAGCCGGGTTTCAGTATTCCGTTCGGCGTCACCAGCACCGCGGTTAACGCAGTCGAATTTCTCTATGTTGCCGACGAGGGGGCTAACCAGGTGTTGAGTTTTCAGCTCAATTCCGGTGTTCCTTCGGCCGTGGGAGCGCCAGTGGCAATCGCTGATGCCGCGCAGATGGCGACGGATTCGTCGGGCGCCTACGTGTTCGTGGTAAGTCCCAGCACCGGCGTGTTGTATCAACTCAGCACCAGCGGCGGTGCACTCGCGCTGGTCTCATTCGCCACTACCGGCGCGGTCAGCAACAACCCGACCGGAGTTGCGGTCGCCAATCCTTCAGGTGGTGAGTTCATTTATACCGCTAATCAGGCGGCCAACTCCGTTTCAGTTTTTACGCTGAACAGCGTGACGCACGTGCTCCAATTGGTGAATTCGACCACGGCCAATCTCTCGGTCCCCACCGGCGTCGCGGTGGATCCGTCGGGCGCCTTTCTTTACGTCACCAATAACGGCAACGGCACGGTGGCGCAGTTTTCAATCAATGCGACCACTGGTGCGTTGACCCCGCTTTCACCCGGCACGGTCGCAACCGAAAGCGGTAGCGGCCACGGCGCTAGCGGACCCGCTAATATCGTGGTTGCGGACTAACGTGGTACGCGCGCCAAATCATGGCTCAGGGTTTGCCCGCCAGCGCGGTTTGTTCTGTCGCCGATTGTGAGCGCGCAAGCGCGGCACCGTTTATTGCCGGCCTTTGACGCAGCTGCAGAAGCAACTGGCGCAGTCTCGCGGGGTTCACCGGCTTTTTGAAAATCGCCCCTTCAAGACCGCGCAAGCGGCTGCGCTTGATGATGTGGTCTTTGTCGTAGTAGTAGGCGGTCATCAGGATCACGGGCAATTTCGGCATCTCTTCCCGCACCCGCATGTAAAATTCGTAGCCGTCCATCTCAGGCATGACGACATCCGAGATGACCGCGTCGATTTTCATGTTGCGCAAAATGCCAAAGGCCGCGCTGGGGCGCGTCGCGGTATGCACGATGCAACGCTCCGCGCGCAGCACATCAGCCAGCGACGTCACCACCGAGATGTCATCATCGAGCACCAGCACCGCCATCCCGTTTAACGCCCAGTCCTCATGCGCGGTTGTTTCCTCGGAGCGTCGATTAAACCTGGTGTCGCTGGCGCGCGGGGCCAGGTCCGCCATTCTCTTGCCATCCATATAGTCGCGCGTCTCGTACACACCTTTGCGCGTCATGTCATCGAGACGCCGGATAATTGCCTGCACCCGGCCGATCCCGGAGCGGATGGAATCGAGCCGCTCGGTTTCCACCACCAGTTCGGGTTCACTCAGATGAGCTTCGACGCAGCGTGCCAGCAGGTCGAGATTATTGGTGATAGTTTCCAGCGGATTATTAATCTCGTGGGCGAGGCTGACCGCGATTTCGCCGGCGGTGGCTAATTGTTCACGCTGGCGCATCCGGCGCACATCGCGCGCATAGCCGATCGACCCAACTTCACTTCCTTGATCGTCATAGATGAGCGAACCGGAGATGGCGACCGGAATCAACTGATTATCCTTGTCGCGCAAAACGGTTTCGAAGCTGGCAATACGGCCGCTGTCGGGCGAATCGCGCATCGCCTTCATCACCGCGCGCGCTTCCTCCAGTGAGGCGTAGATGCGCGTGATCTTCTCGCCGATGATCTCTTCGGTGCTATAGCCAAGATTTGTGCGGGCACCGTCGTTGTAATAGATGATCGTTCCTTCGCGATCGACCGCGATTACAATATCCGGCGAGCTTTCGATCAACCTATGAAGGAAATTATGATCGAGCGTGAACATTAAAGGCGTTTAACCTCCGTACGGGCGCATACGCCTCGCGAGGAGTCTGGCTTTGGTTTAATCCTGACGTGAAAAACGTGCTTGAATTTTCGGCAGGCTCGCCCGACCGAGCATTTTCAACATCCCCTCATCCCCCACCATTCGGATCTCCCGGCTCCGCAGTCCCATATGCGCACCAGAATGAAGGGAACCGCGGCTTCTACCCCTATGCCAAGCATAACCATGGCCATCCCCGCACGCTGGACGCACTTCGGCAACGTGAAGGCGCCCCATCCGTCGAGTAATGCCTGAAATAGACGTGACCGCTCGAGACATTCTATATTAGGTCTACTTTATCGCCCGTTGATGCGCAATCCGTTCGTCTCGGTCACGCGATTCGTGCCACAGCTCGGGGTATGAACCGCACCCTTCACGAAAGGCAGCCCTCGCTCACCAATGCGCTCGCCTGTGGCGCGTCTGGCCCAACCCAGCATCCTAGCTCAAGGCCCATCGGGGTTACAATTGCCAAAAAAAGAGGGGTTGCCGTCAGAATGTAAGCGTTGGCAATGTCGCTGGCGCAAGGATCAGCCATGTTCGCCTATGTCGCATGGAGCCTGAGACGAAACCCGGACTTCTCTCAGCCGGTATAACCGCTATAGTTGCGAAACGCACCGCTCCCGGCTGTTGTTACACTGGCGGAATCGCCCTCGGTGAAGCGACCACGCCGGGTGAAGCAAAGTGGAGCCGAGCGAACGAGTCAACGAGTCGCGTTCAGAGTCAGGAGTCTGCGACGTGCGTTAAAATTAGGATGCCGCGAATTCGACAAATACCATGTCCTTGTTGCCTATTCGATGAGGTTGCACTTAAAATTGACGCTGGGAGAATTATAGATGGCCGAGCCGCTATCCTTTCAGGCTCTCGCAAGCCGTGACTACGTCTTGTCGAGTGCGGAAAATTTCGTTCTCTACGTCTTACTCGAAGCCTTGGCGAGCGGGGTTAATGGCGGCGGTGGTGCGCGGCTGCCGCTCAATCTGGGCGTGGTCGTCGACCGCTCCGGCTCGATGTACGACGAGCGCAGGCTCGAATTCGTGGTCGAAGCGGTCAGATTTCTGGCCGGCAATCTCGCCCCCGATGACAAGGTAGTGCTGGTGGCGTTTGCCGACAAAGCCCAGGTCATTTTGCATTCTGACGAAATCCACAATCGCGGCAAGCTCGACGGTGCGCTCAACGATATCGATTTGCTGGAGATCGGTGGCGGCACGCAGATGGCGCTTGGGATGCGCGCGGCGATCGACGAAGTCAAACGAAATATCGCCTCCGGCAAGCTCAACCGCGTGTTGATCCTGACCGACGGGCAGACCTACGAGGAGACCGCGTGCCTGGATTTAGCCAACCAGAACCGCGATCAGATGTCATTTTCGGCGATGGGCGTGGGCGCCGAATTCAATGAAAAATTGTTGATGCGTATTGCCCAGGATTCACACGGCAAATACCACTTCATCGGTGACCCGGCGGAAATTCCCGGCATTTTCGACGACGAGCTGCAAGGACTGCGCGCCATTTCAGTACGCAACGGGCGCATCGAGGTGAGCCTCTCGCAGGGTGTGCAGGTG
>JBOHWM010000138.1:0-15033 GCA_050736555.1 Binataceae bacterium (SeqCode) | reverse complement strand
CTCCCTGTACCGAGCCGGAGTGGTGCGTTAGGCCCGCAACAGGCCGAGTTCCTGGCGAAAGTGCTCGATGGTCCAGGTCAGGCCTGCGCGCAGCGGTATTTTCGGCGCCCAGTTGAGTTTCTCTCCGGCCAGCGTGATATCCGGCCGGCGCCGCACGGGATCATCGGGCCGAGCGGGGTTGTAAGAAAGTTTCGACTGGCTGGCGGTTAGCTCGATGGCCAATGAGGCAAGTTCGAGAATCGTGAACTCGTCGGGATTGCCGATATTTACCGGTCCTATGAAACCCTCGACGTCCATCATGCGCACGATCGCTTCGATGATGTCATCGACGTAGGCGAAGGAACGGGTCTGGGCGCCGTCGCCGTAGATTGGGATTGGTTTGCTCTTGAGTGCCGCGATACAGAAGTTCGAGACGACGCGTCCGTCGTTGGGCGCCATGCGCGGCCCATAGGTGTTGAAGATGCGCACAACGCGGATGTCAACGTTGTTTTGCCGATGATAATCCATCATTAGCGATTCCGCTACGCGCTTGCCCTCGTCGTAGCAGGAGCGCACGCCGATCGGATTGACATGCCCCCAATAGCTTTCGGTCTGTGGATGTTGTTCCGGATCACCATACACCTCGCTGGTCGAGGTCAATAACATCCGCGCACGCACCCGCTTGGCGAGACCGAGCATGTTGATGGTGCCCATCACGCTGGTTTTGATCGTTTTGACCGGATTGTACTGATAATGCACGGGCGAAGCGGGACAGGCGAGATGGAAAATGCGATCAACCTCGAGCAGAATCGGCTCGACAATATCGTGCCGAATCAACTCAAAATTGGAGTTGCCCAGCATATGGGCGACGTTGGCGCGTTTGCCGCTGAAGAAGTTGTCGAGGCAGATGACTTCATGGCCGTCGCGCAGCAAACGCTCGCATAGGTGCGAGCCGAGAAACCCCGCACCGCCTGTTACCAGAGTTCGCACGCGTTCTCCTCCGTCCCGAACATGAAAAGCGAGACGACCTTATTCTCCCGCCCTCCGCAACCGGTCCCGTTGCACGGTTTTCAATCGCGCGCATGCGGTTTGCAAGGCGGCTTAGGAATGGCCGCGAACCACTTTATCGGCGATTTTCCGCCACGACGCGGCGCACAGTGTCGATGACGTAAGCACAATCTTCGCCACTCATCGTCGGAAAAATCGGCAACGACAGGCAGCGGCTGAAAACGTTCTCGGCGTTCGGGAAATCGCCATTACGGTAACCGTAACGTTCCTGGTAAAAGTGCATCGTGTGCAGCGGGATACAATGCACGGAAATGCCGACGCCACGATCACGCAGCAGTTCGACAAAACGATCGCGCCCGATGCGCAGTTGTTCGAGGCGCAACCGCAGGACGTACAAATGCCAGGCATGCTCGATGTCTGGCTGGCTAGCCGGAATTTCCAGCGCGGATTCTCCCGCGAACGCATCGTTGTATGCGTGCGCGATCGCCCCGCGCATACGCCGCAGTTCATCGGCGCGCCTGAGCTGTGCCAGGCCGATTGCGGCATGCACGTCCGACAGGTTGTACTTGAAGCCGGTATCGTGGATTTCGTAATACCATGAACCTTCGCGGTCGTAACGTCGCCACGCGTCGCGATCCATCCCATGCAGGCTCGCGACCGCGATTTTCGCCGCCAGCCGATCATCCTCGGTGGTGACCATGCCGCCTTCGGCACTGGTGATGTTCTTGGTGGCATAGAAGCTGAAACAGGTCGCGTCACTGATGGAACCTATCCGGACCATGCCGCGGTCTTTGACCTGCAAGGCCGCGCCGACGGCGTGCGCTGCGTCCTCGACAATCTTCAACTCGTGGCGTCGCGCGATAGCGAGCAGACGCGTCATGTCGCATGGAAGCCCGGCGAAATGAACCGGCAGCAACGCGCGGATGCGGCGGTGGGCTCCGCTTTCCAGCGTTTGCTCGATTCGCGCGGGGTCTATATTGAGCGTCGAGGGATCGATATCGACGAAGAGCGGACGCGCGCCCAGATAACCGATCACCTCGGCAGTCGCGGTGAAAGTGAACGGCGTTGTGATTACTTCGTCGCCGGGTCCGATGCCGAGGGCAAATAGCGCGAGATGAAGCGCGCCGGTGCAATGCGCGACGGCCAACGCGTTGCGAGCGCCGGCATAATTGGCGAACTCCTTCTCGAAGCGCTTGGCCTTCGGCCCAGTGGTAAGCCAGCCCGAGCGCAAGGTATCGAGCACCTCGCGCTCTTCCTCAGGCCCTATTGCGGGCCGATGAAAAGGAACCTGCCGCATAAGCTAAACGTCCAGTGTCAACAGCTACGATGCGCGCGCTCGGCCGATTCACAAATTCGCGATCGCCATCGTCCCGCAGTGTATATAGGAATATAAACCGACAAGAAATACACGAGGCGCGTGCGTACGACTCAGACCCCTATGTGCTGAATTTCAACCTGCGCCCGTGCCCCCGCGGCTCCAAACCGAGGCAACCTCCGTGCGAGTACGCTTCTGTCATTCTGAACGCAGCGAAGAATTCCGGATTCTATTCATTTATCGAGGTTTTTCCGGATTCTTCACTTCGCGGACTTCGCTCGGAATGACACATGGGCTTATGCGGAACTTCCTTGGCGACGCCGCACGTGGAATTGGTTGCCCCAAGAAGATTGCGGCTTAGCCGTTGCTTGCCTCTTCGCCTGGGCCAACCGCGCCGGCGGGTGCCGCACCCGGCATCACGTAGGTGGGTATTCCAGTGTGCCTGCCAACCGCATCCTGCAGCTTTTGCGGATCGACATCCTCTTGTAGCCCCAGGCGATTGACCAAGTCGTTCGCGTAAACCCACAAGCTCGGATACTTTTTGTAAAGATCGCTATGCACCTCGACATAAAGGGCATTGCCGCGCCATCCGAACTTGACCGGCTGATAAACGATCAGCCCCGGCGTGCCTACTTTCACCTTATGAAAGAGCCGATCGATGTCTTCTGGATACAATCGGATGCAGCCGTGACTGACTTCCATGCCCACGCCCCATGGCACGTTGGTGCCGTGGATGCCGTACTCAGGCAGGCTGAGATCGAGCTTGTAGTGACCCAACGGATTATCCGGGTCGTCGCCGTAAACCACATGCTCGGCCTCGCCGTCACGCTCCAGATGCTCCTCATAAATGTCTTGGGGCACCACCCACGTGGGATTCTTGACCCTAGCCGTAATTGTGAAGCGACCCAGCGGAGTCTTCCAGTCGTAACGCCCAAGGCCCACGGGAAACGTGTAGACGATCGACGGATGGGCACTTGAAATCCGGATAATCTTGCCTTTGCTGCGTCGCGCAATCGGTGATGGATAATAGTAATAGAGCCGCATCTCGGGCACATTCAGCACAAGCCCGACGCGCGGCGCTCGCGGCAGGATGTGCTCGGAGGGCAGGATGATAGTTTTGCCGACCGGCGGCAGCCACCAATCCATGCCGGAATTGGCGTCTGAAATTTCTTTGGCGCTCAGCCCATACCATCGCGCAACGTCCAAGAGCGTATCGCCGGGCTTAAGCGTGTAGGTGGTATCCGCGCCGATTACAGCGTTATGACCCCGAGGCAAGGGATAGGCGTAGAGCGGGCGGTTGGCGAAATCAGTGTCCTTCCAGTTGCGCGCGAATACCGGCACGGACGCAAGCATAATCGCCGCTATCGCCGCCCACACGACAATGGTTTTTTTTGACATCTTTTTGGTCAGAGCGTGATCAATAGCGCTCTATAATGCCGCCACAACCTTCCAGCCGATAAAACTGTCCCACGCCAGATTTTAGGTGAAGTCTGATCACCGGGCAACCGGTTTCAGATTGGCGAATTTCAGCACCAGCAATTTGACTCCAGCGCGCTCGAAGTTGATCCAGACCTTAGCCGCATCACCACGTCCCTCGCGCCGCCGCACGACACCGCGGCCAAACGTCTGATGGATAACCTGGGAGCCCACCGTAAAACCGTCGGGTTCGCCGCCGTCGTGGTCTGGCAGTTGGCTGTCGGTGTAATCAATGTACGGCTCACGCGGCTGGCGAAGGATCGGCTGTGACTCGGATTCGGGCGCTATCCGCCGCAGCAGATCCTGTGACACTTCGGCCAAAAAGCGCGAAGGGCGCGGTTCCTGGCGCTGCCCGTAAAGTTCCCGGGAGAGTGTGTTGGTCAAATAGAGCAGGCGTTGCGCCCGTGTCATGCCGACGTAGCAAAGCCGGCGTTCCTCTTCGACCTCACGCCCGTTGTCATGTGCGCGATTATGGGGAAACAGGCCTTCCTCCATCCCGGTGATGAACACGATAGGATATTCGAGGCCCTTGGAGGTATGCAGCGTCATCAGGGCGACGCTGCCGCCCCGCGCCGCGACTTGGTCGCTGTCGTTGATAAGCGCCACTCGTTCAAGAAAATCAGACAAGCCACCTGGCCCATGCTCGTTATCGAAGTTCGCGGCCGCGGAGAGCACTTCGGCGAGATTCTGAAGGCGCGTGGCACCGTCGTTGTGCCCTTCCAGATAGGCGGTGTAATCGCTCTGCGAGAGGACCTCGTCCACGATCTCGCGGACCGTGCAAGTGCTGATACGCGCGGCCAGATTGCGCATCCAGGAATACAAATTGCCTGCCTGCTTGGCGGTCCGCAACGCCACCCGCGATTCGGTCTCCAGACGTCCGAGTGCCTCAAACGTCGTCACATGGTCACGCGCCGCGACCTCGCTGATGAGCTCGAGAGTACGTGCGCCGATCCCGCGCGGTGGCGTGCCGATCATCCGCTCGAGGCTCAAGCTGTCAGCCGGATTGGCAAGCACGCGCAGATAGGCGAGCAAGTCCTTGACTTCGCGATGTTCGTAAAAGCGCAGGCCACCCACGATGTAGTAGGGAATGCGGCGGCGGACCAGCGCCTCCTCCAGCACGCGCGATTGCGCGTTGACGCGATAAAAGACCACGATGTCAGCGGGCCGAAATTGGTCTTTATCTGAACGAGCCTCGCGGCTTCGTGTATTTTGCCCGCGGCTCGCGGACTCGCCCGCTCGCTCAGCCTCCGGCTTCGCTAGTGCGCTCGGCTCCGCTTCGCTTAGCCTGGTGTCTGTCAACCTCGCGATCTCGCCGGCGACGAAATCAGCTTCGTCGCGTTCACTTAAACCGGTGTAATAAACGACCAACTCGCCGTTGGCGTTTTCGGTCCACAGGCGCTTGGGTTTGCGCTCGCGATTATTCTGGATAACGGCGTCGGCTGCCGCCAGAATCGTTTTGGTTGAGCGATAATTTTGTTCGAGTTTGAAAATTCGCGCGTTGGGATAGTCGCGTTCGAAATCGAGAATGTTGCGAATGTCGGCCCCGCGCCATCGATAGATCGACTGGTCCTCATCGCCAACCACGCACAAATTGCCAGTGCGCGCCGACAACGCACGCACCAGCAGGTATTGCACGTGATTGGTGTCCTGGTATTCGTCGACCAGCAGATGACCGGCGTGCCGCTGCCATCGCTCGAGTACGCTCGCGTCGGTTTCGAACAACTGATGAGTTAAAAGCAGCAGGTCGCCGAAATCGAGCGCGTTCATCTCCCGCAGCCGGAGTTGATAAAGCTCATAAAGCTGCGCGAGAATGCGTTCGCGCGAATCGGACGCCGCTTCAGCCAGCGCCCGCGGCGTTAATGCCTCGTTTTTCGCTTGATCGATACGCGCGCGCATCAATTCCGGCGGCGGCGAATCCGCTAGTTGAGCCTCGCCGAGCACGCGGCGAATTACCGCCAAAGCCTCGCCTTCGTCCACGATGGAGAAATTGCGGTTATAGCCGAGCACGCCAATGTCGTTGCGCAAAATCCGCGCGCAGGCGGAATGAAACGTGCTCACCCATGGCAAAGCCCCCCCGCCCAGCAAAGTGGCGATTCGCTCGCGCATCTCGCTCGCCGCCTTGTTGGTAAACGTAACAGCGAGCGTATGCGGTGCGGTGGCGAAACCCGCCGCGATAAGATGAGCGATGCGATAGGTCAGCACTCGGGTCTTGCCCGAACCGGCGCCGGCCAGAATTAGAATCGGTCCGTTGGACGCAGTCGCGGCGGCGCGCTGCGCGGGATTCAAATCGTCAAGATTAATCGATGACATCTGTTGGAACGAACTTGCAGTCACTTGCGGCAGGAAGAAAGATACCGGCTTCACCGCTGTGCTGGAAGTGGAGTCGGCGGATTTGTGTTTATAATGCGATGCACTCGTCACTGGTTTCAAACATGGCAAGATACGAACCGCACGATCGCTTCTATCGCAAAGCTCGCGCGCAAGGCCTGCCTTCGCGCGCCGCTTTCAAACTGGAGGAATTGATCGCGCGCTTCAATCTGCTGCATGCGGGTAATCGCGTCATCGATCTAGGCTGCGCACCCGGTGGCTGGCTCGCGATTCTGGCGCGAACGGTGGGCGCGAATGGCCAAGTTATTGGCATCGACCTGGCCGATTGCAAAGTTGCGGCGCCGAATGTCGCGACGATCACAGCCGATATTCGCGATCGCGCATTGCCAGCCGAAGTGACACGACGGTTGGGCGCCGCCGCCGATCTCGTGACGAGCGATGCGGCGCCCAAACTCAGTGGCATTGCGGAGCGTGATCAGGCACGGTCGCTTGAGTTGCTCGAGGCTGCGCTGCATTTTACTTGCGCGACTTTAAAGCCGCATGGCGCCGCCGTCATGAAGCTCTTCATGGGCTCGGAGTTCAACCACATCGCCGCGCGCTTCAAAACCTATTTCGCCAGAGTTGAAATTGTAAGAGTCAAAGCCAGCCGGCCCGGCTCGTCAGAGCTTTATCTCGTCGCGCGGGACTTTCTGAAACCCGACGGACGACAATGACGTGGCTTCGCCACATACTGGCGGGTAAGAATTTAAATGGGGATAGCCGATGCGGGCGTGTCGAACGCTGCTGATTCTGTATTTGACCTTCATGCTTTCCGCATGCGGCGGCAAGGCGATGGATTCCACCGCTCGCGGCCAGATTCGTGTGCGGGTTGCCAGCGTCGGCTACGACCAGGAAAGTGGCACTCATTATGTGCTGCTCGAAGAGCACGCGGGCGGCCGCAGTCTGCCAATCATGATTGGCGAGGACGAAGCGCGCGCGATCAGGTTCGAATTGCATGGCATCAAGCCTGAACGGCCGCTTACTTACCAGCTTTTGCAGAAAGTTATCCATGCCACCGGAAATCACCTCGATCGCGTGGTGATTGCCAACGTCCACGACGAGATTTATTTCGCCCGGATTATCCTCGACCATGGCCGTTACGTGATTGATAGCCGTCCGAGCGACGCGATCACGCTTGCGATCGGCCTCAAGGCGCCGATTTTCGTTTCCGACGAGCTGTTCGAATCCCGGGCCGCAACCACGAGCGCTCCCGAAACGCCGCCGCCGACCATCTCGGGGCTGGGCCTTACGGTGCAGGAGTTAAGTCCCGCCTTGGCAGAGTACTTCCGAGTGCCACCGCGTATCGGCGTGGTGGTGGCCGATCTCGATTCAAACGCAGCCAACGCTGGGATTTCGCGCGGCGACATCATCACTCGCGTCGGGCACCGGGAGGTGACCACGCCGCGGGAATTTGGCGTTGCCGCGGCGGCGCAGCGCGCGGCTAATGTCACGCTGACCGTGCGCCGCGGTAAGGATACGCATCGGATCACGCTCAAGCGTGAGAGCTTGCCCCCGATATCGGCGCTATAACTCGTGTTCGCGCCGGATCAGCAGACTGCGCAGAAAACGCTGGTCGATTGACTTCGCCGGTTCGATCTCGGCGAAATCCTCTTCCAGCACATTGAGGCACGAGTCCACGAAGTCGGCACAGCGCTTGCGCAAGGCCGAACCAAGCTGCGCTTCCAACACCTCTGACGTTCGCCGATGGAATTCCTCGTTGAGGTGCGCCGGAGGGCCATTGCGTGTCATCAGGAGCGCATACATGCGACCCAGAATTCGCGGCTCTATCGGTTCCATTGATAGGCGGCCTTCAAGCGCGTGGCGCACCAGCGCGGTGACTAAGATTTGGCTAAGTTGAATCTGATACCCGGCGATATGGGCACGAAATGAAGCGGCGGCGATGTCCAGTCCGAGTAAGCGTATGAACAGCTCGGGGACCGCATCCAGCCGTTCTAGCATCGCATAACCCAGATGCAGGTCGGCCATGGTGCGAAACGCACGCATCACGACCGCGCCGTCACCGTCCAACCCGCCATGAAAAAGCGGCTGACGCCGCAGAAAACCGCTGAGCGCCTCGCGGTAGGGCGAATCCAGATACAGTATTTCACGTGCCTGTCCAGGCGCGAGTCCAAATTTAGCCAAGACCAGTTCGGCGCGCTTGCGCAGATCGATTGTGAGGCTCACACCGAGGCGAAATAGGAGGAACAGATGGGTTTCGCGCAAATGGTCGATTGCCGACCTGAGCTCGCCGCTCGCCAGATGCTCCAACGCAAGGTTGAGATAGTCGTGGGTCATCTCAACCGCGATCCGCACCGCTTCGAGATCGCCAAAATCCACCGCTTGCGCTACCAGCACCCGATTCGCCACCAACGCCATCTCGCTACGCAACTGGCGTTTGCCCTGCGCGGCAAATCCGGCGGTCAGAGCGGCATTGAAGAGCGAATTATCGGCGCCTTGTGGCACCGGTGAGACTTCGGGCGGCAGAAATTCGGCGTCCTCCAGCGCGTCGCGCACGGGCGGCGGATATTGTGCGCGCAGTTCGGCGAAATTGCGCGGACTCAAATAGGCGAATACGCTCTGGGATTCAAAAAAATCGGGAAATCCACGATCGGCCATCCGTGAACTACGGAACTGGTAGGCCTGCTCCTCCAGCTCCGCCACCACCCCCCAATAAATTTCCTCCATCAGGGCGGCGAAATAGTTGTAATCGCGTTCGAACGCCTCCTCGATGAATTCCAACAGATGCGCCTGGATCGCGTCGTTGCGGATGAACTCGATCAAATAATGCTCGTCGAACTGAACGAAGCGGTCCGACGGCATATCGGAAAATTCCTGCGGCTCGTCAATCCGATGAACTTTGATGTACTGGCGCAGAAGCAGTGAGACCAGCTCGATATCAAGCTCCATCAGCGCCTCGGCCATGCGCTTGCGCCCGGCTTCAGCGAGCGGTTCGATCCATTCGCGCATTCGCGCCAGGTTGGGACGGTCTTTATCCCAGCAATCGAGATCGAACAGCCACTTTATCTGCTCGGGGACGGCGAGGCTCAGCAGATCGCCCGCGTCGGCACTGCCAATCTCCTTGAGAGTGTAGAAAAGCGTCTCGGGTGCGAATGAACGGACGAGCCGCTCCGCTTCCGGGGCGGACAGAATCAGGTCAAGTTTCTGACGCGCAGGCAGTCCGTAGAGAAACTCCAGCTTTTCCTGGAAGGGCAGGTTGAGAAATTGTTCTTGCCTGGAATCGGCCATATGGCATCACTGAGCGGTCCATCTGATTTCGCAAGATACCCTTAGGCTTGCGAGCCGATCAAGGTGGTTCAACAAACTCCAGTACGGTTGGGATCAAACGTCAGACCGGCATTTCGCTCGTGTGCTATTTTAGCGGAAAGCCCGATGCACCGCGCGAGGACACAAACCGGCCAGAGACCTATAGCAATGACGATCGCGGGGAGCGACCCCGGCGGTGGCGCCGGTTTTCAAGCCGACCTGAAAACCTTCGCGGCATTTGGAGTTCATGGCTATTCGGTGATCACGGCGGTGATCGCTCAAAATAGCGCGCGCGTCGAGCGCGTTCATGCACTCGACGCTTGTCTTGTCGCGGAACAGGTTCGCGTGTTGCTCGAAGAGCGGCGCCCGGCAGCCTTGAAGACCGGCGCGCTCGCGAGCGCCCCGGCCGTGCGCGCCGTGGCGGAGGCCGTGCGCGAGTTCAAGTTAGCGTTGTTGGTGGTCGATCCGGTGCTGGTGTCGAGCAGCGGTTCACGCCTGCTCGACGCCGCGGGCGAACAGTTGCTGAAGGAACAATTGTTGCCGCTCGCACGCGTGATCACACCGAATATCCCGGAGGCCGAGGCACTGACGGGCGTGAGGATCGACGGGATGGCGGGAATGCGCGAGGCGGCGCGCGCGCTGCGCTCGCGGACTGGCGCGCGCGCCGTCGTAATCAAGGGCGGACATTCCGCATCGCCAAGCGCCAGTTCAGGCGCCGTGGGCGCGGCCGTCAAACCGCGGGTCATCGACCTGTTGTTCGACGGCCGCGCCTTTGTGACCTTTAGCGCCGTGCGCATCGCCGGCGGCGGCGCGCACGGCACTGGGTGCGCCTACTCCGCGGCTATTGCGGCTTGTCTCGCGCGCGGTGAAGGGCTCGAAGCGGCGGTGCGGCAGGCCAAGGCCTTCGTGACGCGCGCCCTCCAACATTCGTACGTGTTGGGAGCTGGCCGCCCAATCCTCGATCATCTGGCTGGTCTTTCACGCGCGCCAAGTCGCTGAACGGAAATCGCTGCGAGAAGGGTTTATCCGGGAAGGAATTCGCGCAACGCCGCGGCGAGATTGTGGCTGGGCTGGCCCGCTCCAAGCTTGATCAGGGCATAACGCTCGTCGGCGTTGAGCCGCCGCCATTCGGATGAACCTAAGGTCACGCCCAACGCCTTCGCATTTTCGACCAACATCGCTGGTGGATCCGCCGGCGGGTTGGCAGCGCGCCGCATCTCTTCGGATAGGTCTTTTGGCGATCCCGCACCGCGGCCGGTTACCGCTTCAGTGATGAACAGCCGCAGCGTGTCGAGCTCTTCGGATGAATCGATAGGAAGATGGCAGATGGCCAGCCGTTCACCGCGTCCGAGCGCCTGCCATTGTTCGAGGCTTAGCTTGACACCGAGATGGTCAAGTTTGCGCCGCACCGCCATCGGAACGCAACTCAGCGAACGATGGATTTCGCCCTCGAATTTGAACTGGCGTATCATTGTGGTCACTCCCCGCCGGTCCGATCAAATTTCGAGCCCGCGGCGCCGGATCGTAAGGGGCCCTATTATCCCATCACATTGCGCCGAGTGCGAGATCTTGACGGTTCAGGCGTAAAGGATGACGCTCGAAAGACGGACCGCTGATATACTTAGTGACCCTGTAATATATGTGGTCTGATTCATCGGCGGGCTTGGTAGGGGTAATCAATGGACGGCCATCAGAAGTGGGATAAGGAGGCGATAATCGCAATTGCCGAGTCCCTCAAGCATGAACCTGGCGCATTGCTCCCGATTCTGCGCGGCATCCAGGATCGCCTCGGATGGATTCCGCCGGATAGTGTTCCGTTGATCGCCACTACGCTCAATCTTTCGCGCGCCGAAGTATATGGCGTCGTGAGTTTCTATCATGATTTCCGCCATCAGGCGCCGGGTCGCAATCTGATCCGGGTGTGTCGCGCCGAATCATGCCAGGCGATGGGCGCGGACGCTCTCGCCGGTCATATAAAGGAGAGACTCGGGATCGATTTCGGACATACCACCACCGACCAAGGTTTCACCCTTGAAGCGGTTTATTGCCTTGGTAATTGCGCTTGTTCGCCCGCGATCATGATCAACAACGAACTGCTTGGCCGCGTCACGACCGAACGTTTTGAGCAGGAGTTGGCGGTACTCGGTGAGGCTCGCAAATGAGCGTAACAGTTTACGTCCCGCGTGATTCTTCCGCGCTTTCCTTGGGCGCTGAGACGATCGCCGGGACCATTACCGCCGAAGCAAAACGGCGCGGGGTCGATATTCGCTTGGTTCGTAACGGTTCGCGTGGGCTTTACTGGCTGGAGCCGATGGTCGAAGTCGAGACCGCCGGTGGGCGCGTCGCCTACGGCCCGGTGACGGCGCGCGATGTACCTTCACTGTTCGGCGCGAATTTTCTTGGCGGCGGCTCGCATCGACTTCATCTCGGCGTGCCCGAAGGGATTCCGTATCTCAAAAATCAAGAGCGACTGTGTTTTTCCCGGGTTGGCATTACCGACCCAATCTCGGTTGCCGATTATGTCGCGCATGGCGGGTTTGGCGGACTGACACGAGCTTTGGAAATGCCGGGTGCGAGCATCGTCGACGAAGTGACGGCCTCAGGCTTGCGCGGACGCGGCGGCGCCGGTTTCCCCGCCGGTATCAAATGGAAAACAACCCTGGAGTCCGTGGCGCGGCGGAAATACGTGGTCTGCAACGCCGACGAGGGTGATTCGGGAACTTTTTCCGACCGCATGATCATGGAAGGCGATCCATTCGTCCTCCTCGAGGGCATGACGATTGCGGGCCTGACCGTCGGCGCGGATCAAGGCTACATTTACCTGCGTTCCGAATATCCTTACGCCCTAACCACACTCGAACAGGCTATCGCGGCCGCAATCGAGCGCGGTTACTTGGGTGATGACATTCTCGGCAGTGGCCGGCGTTTCCAAATCGGGTTGCGAGTCGGTGCCGGAGCATATATTTGCGGCGAGGAAACCGCGATGCTCGAAAGCCTGGAGGGGCGCCGCGGCATGGTGCGATTCAAGCCGCCAGTACCAGCCGTCTCCGGGCTTTTCAACCAACCGACGGTTGTCAACAACGTCATCACGCTGGCCTCGATTCCGATCATCGTGGAGAGGGGCGCACAATTTTATAAGGATTTTGGAATGGGACGTTCGCGCGGCACGCTCCCGATTCAACTGGCGGGCAACGTGAAGCGCCCCGGCCTGATCGAGAAGGCATTCGGCGTCACGCTGCGCGAAATCATCTATGACTATGGCGGCGGCACCGCCAGCGGACGCCCGCTGCGAGCGGTCCAGGTCGGCGGTCCGCTCGGCGGTTATTTTCCCGAGTCGATGCTTGACCTGCCCGTCGACTATGAAACGCTCGCGGCCAACGGCGGATTGCTGGGCCACGGCGGTGTCGTGGTGTTCGACGACAGCGTCGATATGGCACGGATGGCGCGTTACGCGATGGAGTTTTGCGCCCTCGAATCGTGCGGAAAATGCACGCCTTGCCGGATCGGCTCCACGCGGGGCATGGAAGTGATCGACCGCATCGTCAACGAGCACAGGGGCGACGATGTCGAACTTCTGCGCGATCTATGCGAGACCATGACGGCGGGTTCGTTGTGCGCGCTCGGTGGCCTGACGCCGTTGCCGGTGATGAGCGCGATACGTCACTTTCCCCGCGATTTCGGGCTTAGAGGCAATCCGTTTTCGGAGTGAAGCTGTGTTAGCGATCAACGACAAAGATTTCGGCACTCCCGTCCGCATTTCGAACAACACGGTTGCGCTGGAAATCGACGGCAAGAGTATTACCGTTCCCGCCGGGACTTCGGTAATGCGCGCGGCGGCGATGGCCGGCGTCGCGATTCCCAAGCTGTGCGCGACGGATTCGCTCGAGGCCTTCGGATCCTGCCGCTTGTGCCTGATCGAAGTCGAAGGGCGCAACGGTTATCCGGCTTCATGCACCACGCCGGCCGAAGCCGGCATGAAGGTGCGCACACAAAGCGAAAAGCTCGGCCGCCTGCGCGCCAACGTCATGGAACTGTACATGTCCGACCATCCGCTCGACCCGTTCGAATGCAGGGCGGAGGGCAAATGCGAGCTTCACGAGATGGCTCGCCAGGTTGGCCTGAGTCAAGTGCGTTACGGCGCGGGACATAACCACCTCTCGCTGTCACGCGACGAAAGCAATCCATATTTCACCTTCGATCCCACTCGTTGCATCCTATGCTCGCGATGCGTGCGTGCTTGCGACGATATCCAGGGCACTTTCGCGCTTACCATCGAAGGCCGCGGCTTCGCTTCGTTGATGTCGCCGGGCCAGCATCAACCTTACATTGATTCGGAATGTGTCTCGTGCGGCGCCTGTGTGCAGGCCTGTCCGACCGACGCGTTGATGGAAAAAACCTTGCTTGACCGTGGACGCGCCGAGCGCGCCGTTGTGACCACCTGCGGTTATTGCGGAGTGGGATGCTCTTTCAAGGCCGAGATGCGCGGCGACCGGGTTGTTCGAATGGTGCCTAATAAGGATGGCTATCCCAATCACGGCCATTCGTGCGTGAAAGGCCGCTTCGCCTGGGGATACGCGGTTCATCCGGATCGTGTGGTCAAGCCGATGGTGCGCGCTCGTATCTCGGACCCGTGGCGGGAGGTGACATGGGCCGCGGCGCTCAATTATGCGGCCTCGGAATTGAAACGGGTGCAAAGAAAGTACGGGCGCGGCGCTCTTGGCGGTATCACTTCGTCGCGATGCACCAATGAGGAAGCCTACCTGGTTCAGAAGCTCGTGCGTGCGGCCTTCGGCAATAACAATGTTGATACTTGCGCCCGCGTCTGCCATTCCCCGACCGGCTATGGACTCAAGACCGCGTTCGGCACACCGGCCGGCACTCAGGATTTCGATTCGGTGAAGCAGGCCGATGTAATCGTGGTGATCGGCGCCAATCCGACTGAAGGGCATCCGGTTTTTGCCTCGATCATGAAACGCCGCATCCGCGAGGGAGCGCGCCTTATTGTAATCGACCCGCGTGCGATCGAACTCGTGCGCCTGCCGCATGTCCAAGCGGATTATCATCTGCAACTCCAACCTGGCACCAACGTCGCGATTTTCAACGCCATGGCGCATGTGATCGTGACCGAAGGGCTGGCGAACGAGGATTTCGTCGCGAATCGATGCGAACCGGGTGAATACGCGCGCTGGAAGGAATTCATTGCCGAGGAACGCAATTCGCCTGAGGCGGTTGAGCGCGCCACGGGCGTACCGGCCGACCAGGTTCGCGGTGCCGCACGGATGTACGCGGCCGGACCGAACTCCGCAATCTACTTCGGCTTGGGTGTGACCGAACATAGCCAGGGCAGCACCGCGGTGCTCGCGATGGCGAATCTGGCGATGGTGACCGGCAACGTCGGACGGCCAGGAGTCGGGATAAATCCACTGCGCGGCCAGAATAACGTACAGGGTTCCAACGACGTTGGCTCCTTCCCGCACGAGCTCACCGGTTATCGCCATATTTCGGATGGCGCGATGCGGGCGACGTTCGAGCCCGACTGGCGCGTATCCCTGGACGCCGAACCCGGACTGCCCAGGCCCAATAGGTTCGTCGCCGCGATCGACCGCAGCTTCAAGGGGAACTAC
>JBOHWM010000137.1:0-4861 GCA_050736555.1 Binataceae bacterium (SeqCode) | reverse complement strand
GCCGGGAACTTCACGGTCGATCATGGACAGGCGATGACCGTCGGTGGCAACCATCCGGGCCTTGTCGTTGCCGGGCGTCTCGATAAACACCCCGCTCAGGTTATAACGAGCCTCGTCGGGGCTGACCGCGAACAGGGTCTTGTCGATCATCGTAGCGAGCACCGCGGCCGGAATCTTAAGCTCGGCCTTGACGGCTTTGCGGACAGGTTCGTCGTTAGACCGCGTGCTCTGGGACGGCATCGCGGGGAAACTGCGCGGGTCAAGTCCCATCATTTTGAACCGCGCACGCCCGCATTTGAGTTCGAGCCAGTCGCCTTCGAGTGATTTGAAGGCAACTTCCTCACTCTCGGCTTCGCGCACGATTTCGAAAAGCTTGCGTGCGTTGAGCGTCAAAGTACCACTTTGACCCTGTTTGCAGGGCACTTCGGTACGAATGCCGACTTCGAGGTCGGTGGCGGACAGGCGTACATGCTCGCCGGCCGGCTCGAACAGGACATGGCCTAGGATTGGCACCGTGTTACGACGTTCGACGATCCCCTGCACCATGCCAAGACTGTTCAACAACGGCATGCGTTCGATGACAAATTCCATGGGTCCTCTACACCTGCGCGATTACGACTACTAGAAGATTAAGTTCCTAAAAAGAAAAATATAGGATTCGTAGTAACGGCTGTCGATTTGTTCATAAGTGTATAATCAGCACATTATTCGTGGCTGATTTACTAGGCACAACCTGTGAATGAAGCGCCGCCATCGTGCTCATCGAGGCCGTGAGCCTCGTTCCCTTGTCGATAACGCCTGAGTTGTACCGATCTTGTTAACGGGTTTTCACAGTCACGCCGCGTTGGCATGGGCCACCTTGAGCTCGCGCTCGATTTTTTCGATCGAGAAGCGAAACGCCGAATCATTACCGATGCGCCGCTGAATCAGGTTATAGGCATGAATTACGGTCGAATGGTCGCGGCCGAAATGCTCGCCAATCGTAGGAAAAGAGCTATCGGTCAACTTGCGGCACATGTACATCGCGACCTGACGGCAGAAGGCGATATGCTGGGTGCGCTTTTTCGACTTAAGATCGGCCAGGCGGATATGGAAGAAATCCGCCACCGTCTTCTGGATCGCTTCTATATCGGGCTTGACCTCGCGCGTATGAATCAAATCGCGCAAGGCCTGGCGGGCAAATTCGGCCGTGATCACCGCCTTGTTCATTGAGGCTAGGGCCGCCAGCCGCGTCAGGCATCCTTCCAGCTCGCGCACGTTGGAGGAGACATTTTCCGCGATGTAAAGCTCAACGTCGGGTGGTAGTTGCATGCCTTCCAACGCGACCTTTTTTTGGATAATGGCGACGCGGGTCTCCAGGTCAGGCGCCGAAATATCGGCGATAAGACCGGACTCGAAACGATTGCGCAACCGCTCTTCGAGACCCGGAATGTCACGCGGCACCTTGTCCGAGGTCAGCACAATCTGATGACGTTCGGAGTGGAGCGAGTTGAAGGTATGGAAAAATTCCTCCTGTGTGCGTTCGCGTCCGGCTAAAAACTGCACGTCGTCGAGGATGAGGGCCTCGACTTTGCGGAATTTGTCACGAAATTCACCCATCCGCTCGCGCCGGATCGAACCAATGAGTTCGTTCATGAAGACCTCAGCCGACATGAAGAGCACCCGCCGCGCGCGCGGTCCGGTGCCCCACAAATGATGGCCAATCGCGGTGACCAGGTGGGTTTTCCCAAGGCCGACCCCGCCATAAATAAACAGAGGGTTGTATTTCTCACCCGGCTGATTGGCAACCGCCGCCGCCGCCGCATGGGCAAGCTGGTTATTGGTCCCCACCACGAAACCCTCGAAGGTGTAGCGCGGATTCAACTGTGGATGGAGTCCGCGCCGTTCGTTTGAGGGTCCCGGGGAGGAGATTTTGGCCGCGGCGTTGGCATGGCTTTTCACGGCCTGCCCATTACGGCCATTACCAGACATAACCTCGCCATCGGCGCTACCACCATTACCGTGACCATTGGCGTGTCCGTCGGAAAACGGGTTTTCGCCAAGGGTCAGCTTGACCTGCACCGGACCGCCACATTCGACGGCAAGCGAGTCGCGCAGCAGCTCGAGGTAGCGCTCGCTGACCCAGTCGCGAAAAAAACGATTGGGCGCCTCGATAGTCACGGTGCGGTCCTGCATGCCGAGAAAATTTAGCGGACCGATCCAAGTTTCGTAATGAGCCTGACCGATGGTGTCGCGTAACCGATCGGCGGCTTTTTGCCACACGCCGTCCATGATTTACCCCCTATGAGTTGGCGCGCATCCCCCCCGGGCGCGCGCGGTCCTAAAGTGAAGATTTAGTTTCGAATTACCCACAGGCTTATCCACAACTGTTGATAATCGTAATTTCCCCTGAATCGAACGTGTCATGCGGCGTCGCGGCGAGAGCGCTATCAACTCCAACTTCGCACACCCGCTTCCGCGCCCTGAGTTTTTGAACAGTGACTTCCTGGAAACTTGACGCGCCTGTCGGCCACGATAAACCGCCGCCCGCCCCCCAATGAACCTCGACGAACGAGCGTTTGGCGCCGAAGTCAACGTGATAGAATCTTTCCCGACATGGTTCAAGACCGGTGTGGGCGCGGCGCGATAAACCTTCGAATTGAAACGAAAATTATATCGCGAGAATTTTTCACAAAGATCATTGCTTTGTAACCTATTTTTTGATCTTTGTGATCGGTGGCTCTGAGAGCCATCGGACGCGATCCGCGAATTTCTCAGAAGAAGGTCTTTTGGAATCTTGGTCAACCAGTTTGCCGCGAGTATGATGGCCGCTCATTTCACTCTCCGCCCGCAATCGCATCCGCGGGGGGAGTCCAGGATTGAATCTATGACTGATCAATTGAGGAAAATCCGCTTTGGGATGTGCCACTCATGATCGCCAGGAATTCCGCCGCACTGTTCGCCCGCGCGCAAAATAAAATTCCGGGCGCGGTCAACTCGCCCGTGCGTGCATGGAAGGCGGTCGGTCAGACCCCACGATTTATTATGAGCGGCAGCGGCGCATGGCTGCGCGACGCCGATGAGAACCGTCTGCTCGATTATGTCGGCTCGTACGGACCAGCCATCCTGGGCCACGCCCATCCCGAAGTCGCCGCGGCCTTGGCCAAACAGGCTCATCGTGGCCTCGGTTATGGCGCTCCCACCGAACTTGAGTTGGAGTTAGCCGAAAAGCTGAGCGAGGCGATTGCGGGGGCGCAAAAGGTACGGCTGGTGAGCTCCGGCACGGAAGCCGGCATGACCGCGCTCAGAATCGCGCGAGCGGCTACCGGCCGTCCCGCCATCATCAAGTTCGACGGCTGCTATCATGGCCATAGCGATTCGTTGCTGGTACGCGCCGGCTCTGGCGCGATGACACTGGGCGTGCCGGACAGCCAAGGGGTGCCGGAAGCGCTGGCGGCGCTGACGCGGGTCGCGGCTTATAATTCGCTCGAAGCGGTCGAACATTATTTTGCGGCGGAACACGGCCGCATCGCGGCTGTCATTGTCGAAACGGTCGCTGCCAATATGGGCGTGGTGCCGCCACAGCCGGAGTTCCTCCAGGGTCTGGCCGAGTTGACGCGGCGCAACGGCGCGTTGCTGATATGCGACGAAGTCATTACCGGTTTCCGTCTGCGCTACGGCGCCGCTTACGAAACTTACGGGATACGACCCGACTTGATCATGCTCGGCAAGATTATCGGCGGCGGCCTGCCGATCGGTGCGATCGCCGGCCGTGCCAGCCTGATGGATTTGCTGGCGCCGGTTGGCCCCGTGTACCAAGCTGGCACGCTTTCCGGAAATCCGCTTTCCGTATGCGCCGGACTTAAGACGCTCGAACTGCTGAGACGGTCAGGAACCTACGAACGGCTCGAAGCGCTCGGCGCGCGCCTGGCGGCCGGCTTGCAGGTGGCGATGAATGAAAACGGCGTGCGGGGATGCGTCAATCGCGCCGGCTCGCTGTTAACACCCTTTCTAGGGGTCGAGCGCGTTGCCAGCGGGGGCGCGGCGCGCGCGGCCGACACTGCGCTGTTCGCCCGTTTCTTTCATGGCATGCTCGAGCGCGGGATTTATTTGCCGCCGTCACAATTCGAGGCGATGTTTATCTCGCTGGCGCATGGCGAGGCGGAGATTGACGAGACGATTGCCGCCGCGCGCGCCGTGTTCGCTACGTTACAATGACGATAATGTCAGCCCACGCTGGTGACGCGATCGCTTTATAGCTCTCCCGATTATGAGGAGAGGCACAGAGATGACGGCTAATCGGCCCGACAGCTCTCCCAATAACGGCGACAAGCCGAGCGCGTTTCGGATGCTGCGCTTTGCCTCGATCGGGCTTGAGCTGTTCTCGCCGATCGTCGGCGGCGCCATCGGCGGCTATTACCTGGGTGAATACTTCAAACAGCCGTGGATCGCGTTGGTGATGCTGTTCGGCGGCGTCTTCCTGGGCTTCTACCGTTTAGTGGTCGAGCTGCGCAATTTTCAACGCGAATCCAGCCGGTAAAAATGCAATGATGAACTGGTCCGTCCCCACCATCGCCGGGATTCAGCGCGCGACCGCGATCGTCGCCTTGGTGCTGAGTGGGGTACTGTTTGTGCTGGTTTCGCCCGCCGTGGCCTTGGGATGCCTGATCGGCGGCGCGGTGATGCTGTCGAATCTTTACGCGTGGGCGCTGGTCGCGCGTTCCATCATGGCGCTGGCCAACGCGCGCCAGGGCAGTCATCCGGCGGGATTGATTCTGGCGCCGCTCAAGTTGGTGCTCCTGGTAATCGTGGTTTACTTGCTCATCAGCAGCTTTCACATCAACCTGCCGGGCTTCCTGGCGGGTCTCTTGACTCAGTTCGT
>JBOHWM010000136.1:0-17551 GCA_050736555.1 Binataceae bacterium (SeqCode) | reverse complement strand
GCACAGTTCCAATATAACTTCAGCCTTCTGTGAGATGACGGAAGCATTGCGGATTACTGAGTCTGGGTAATTAAGGGAAGCCCGGCCGGCTTTGCAGCTTGGGAAGCTTCGCTGGCGTCCCAAAAGGAGCGGGAAGGTGATCAGAGCGATGTTTCGTAGCGGCCTCGCGCTTTTATTGGCGGCGTTAATGCTGCCGTCGCTTGGATGGGCACAGACTACCGACCGCGGCGAAATGAATCAGTGGGTCCAGGACACGCAACATCAGACCATCCCACCAATCGGCACGACCATATCGATGTCGAACTGGCGGCAGTACAAGACTGTTATGCCACTCGGCATGCAAAAACTATTCGAGGGCGTCTACGGTTGGAAAATGCCCGCCGATGTGCAGATCGAGATAGGTCCGGCACAATATAACATGGTGCCCAAGAGCTGGATCGAAGCGACGGAAAAATACGGCTCACAGACGCAAGTGGTGAAGTTGCCCAATGGGCACTACCAACTCAAGAACTACGTTGCGGGCACTCCCTTTCCCCATCCGGCCGAACCTTACAAAGGTTGGAAAATTCTGGCCAATAATTTCTGGTTCGTGCGCCCGGCACTTTACGTCAACTCGGACCAGAACAATGGCACGGTGTGGTCCGTAGACAAGTACGGCGATGTCTCACCCGAGACTTTCATGGTCGTCTACCGCCAAGCCGATTACCTCAGCGACCCTGGCTTTCCACGCAAGGAGAACTACGCTCCGGGTATGTGGCAAACCCAGTGGGCGATGCAGCTTACACCGGAGCAGGCACGCTATACGGCCTCATTGAGCATGTTTGCCATCGACCAGGAGGCGCATCCTTATCCAGAGACCTTCGTGTTCGTGCCCGCCCTGCGTCGCTCGTTGCAACTGTCAACGACTTCGCGCTGCTCGCCAGTTTTCGGCTTGGATTGGACTTATGACGATGCCAACGGCAACGGTTTTAACGGCAGCACTTCGGTTTACACCGCCCACTGGTTGGCTGACCGCAATATTCTTGATTTCACAAGCTTATCAACTAATTCAGTAGGTGCTAATTTCCCGGCCGATTACGATATGCCCATCGCTTTCCCCAAGCCGTCGTGGGGCAAATGGTCAATCCGCCCAGCGTCGATAATCGATGTCCATCGCATCCCGAGCGAAGCCGCGGGCTACTGCTATGCGAGCCGTATAATGTATGTCGACAAGGAACTGTGGGGTGCCAGTTGGGTCGATCTATATGACTCAAACGACAAGCTGTGGAAGGCAATCTACTACTACGGCTATTTCGCCAATATTCCCGGGCTTGGCGTCAGCGGCAACGGCGTGTCGTCGGCCGCCTACGACCTGCAGAACACTCACATGACGATATGGTGCGGGTTCGCCAATCAGGCGCATAAAAAGCCCTACATCGATTTTCAAGCGCCGAAAGAATACTTTAACGGAACCAAATATGGCTCGCCGGCGGGCTTGATGACGATTATGCGTTAGAACATCTCGGCACGCAGGCGGTTTCTCCTCGCGCGGAAGCGCGCGAGGAGAAACCATCGCGGATAATCAGGTCCGGCTTTTTCGCTGTTATCCGGAGTGCAGTCTGACTATGGCATCTCTGAACAAGTATGGCTCTGTCATTCCGATAGCTTGTGAATTGTCTGCTGGACCTTTTCTCTGTCACCCTGAGTATGTGTAATTTTTTGGAACAACTGAGCAACCATGTCAGCGCGACGCTCGGTTTTCGAGAAGCCCTCCAAAAATTCACAAACTCTCAGGATAACTGAAAAAATCACATACTCTGAGCGCAGCGGAGAATCACGGATTCCAACCTTTTCCCTAAGTTTTTTTCGGGATTCTTCATTTCGCGGACCTCGTTCAGAATGACAAATAGGCTTGCACAGCGATCGCTGGCTATCGGTGCTAAAGCAGACCCGTTCACATTTTTTATCGAGGAAATGCGATGAGCAACGCGAACCCCGAGGGCGGATGCGCGTGCGGGCGTATCCGTTACAAATTGAATTCCACTCCGCTGATTGTCCACGCCTGTCATTGCCGCGATTGCCAGCGTATCACCGGCAGCGCCTTCGTAATAAACATCTGGATCGAGAAGCAATTTGTTGAGGCTAAAGGCGCGGCACCGAAATCGTTCAGGCTGGCGGGAGGCACTGGCAACCCTCATGACGTGTACTTTTGCGAGGCCTGCGGGACTTATCTTTGGAGCCATTATCACGGTGCTCCGGGCGAAGCGCTGTTCGTTCGCGCCGGCACGCTCGACAATCCGAACGCGATGCGGCCCGACGTGCATATTTTCACCCGTAGTAAAGTGCCGTGGCTGGAACTGCCGCCGGAGACACCCGCCTTCGAAGCTTTCTATGATATTGGCAAGGTCTGGCCGGCCGCGAGCCGGGAACGGGCGCGTCGCAACTTGTCATGGCAAATCTGATTGGAGAAACGAAATGGTTTGAGTGACGGACGCGCGCGCATGATAATTAGCCCTTGCGATCTTTAGAGGCAGGTGCGCGCATGGCCCAGGACGAGGTGGTTTTTCTCTTCGACGTCGATAATACACTACTCGATAACGATCGTGTGGTCGCCGATCTGATGCGGCATCTGGAGGACGCTATCGGGCAGCGGCGTCAGCGGCGTTACTGGGAAATTTTCGAGAGCTTGCGCGGCGAACTCGGCTACGCCGATTATCTCGGCGCTCTGCAACGTTATCGCGTGGAGAACCCACGCGATTTCCATATCCTCGCGGTGTCTCATTTCCTGATTGGCTACCCGTTTGCCAACCGGCTTTTTCCGGAATCGTTGGACGTACTCGAACGTGCGCGCAAATTCGGCCGGCCAGTGATCCTAACTGACGGCGACGTGGTGTTCCAGCCACTCAAGGTGGAACGCTCGGGCCTCGGCGATGCCGCCGAACAGAACGTCCTCATTTACATTCACAAGGAAACCGAACTTGACGATATCGCCGCGCGTTATCCGGCAAATCATTACGTGCTGGTGGACGATAAGGTCCGCATTCTGAGCGCGATCAAGCGGGCATGGGGCGGCCATGTGACCACCGTATTTCCCCGCCAAGGCCATTACGCGCTCGACGCCCAGGAAGTTACCAAGTACCCGCCTCCCGATCTCAGTATCGACCGGATTGGCTTGATGCTTCAGTATGATCTTCCGCAATTGATCGTCGCTGGGGAGAGCAACCGGTAATAGACGGATTCGCGATCCTGGTGCCTTCCAACCCTGTTTCCGGGGCAGGATGGAGCGGGAGTCCCACCGGTCCGGAATAACCGAGGCGTGCTCGAAAAGTATCTTGCGTGCGCCGCGGCGCCGGGCTAGTTCAACAGCATTCAGACACTATGCTGAGCGGAGGCGAAGCCGGGCACACTAGTGAAGCGGAGCGGAACGAGCAAACGAGTCACCGCGTTGCGTTCAGATTCAGAAGTCCGCGAGTTACGTTAAAGAAATGTTCAGACTTGCTTACTTGATAAAAAACGGTGCAGTCGGTAATCAGCGCAACTGGCCAGTCGCCGCACTGTTGGTGATATGCATGC
Organism: Binataceae bacterium (SeqCode); assembly: GCA_050736555.1. Lineage (GTDB taxonomy): Bacteria > Desulfobacterota > Binatia > Binatales > Binataceae > JBOHWJ01. The sequence goes on along the minus strand of JBOHWM010000136.1, from coordinate 13,999 downwards.
TTGCGATGACTATTGGCGCTTTTGGTTGTGCGGGCACAACTGGCGGTGGCGGGGCTAATCAGCCGCCGCTCACACGTCTTGGCGGCCAACATCCGACCAATGCGGACTTGAGCTACGATCATGCGGCGCCCTCGGGGCGCGTGATCCAGATGGAACTTCACTTCGCGATGCGCAACCAGCGGCAGTTCGATCAGCTCATGAACGAGATTTCAGACCCCAAATCACCCGAATATCAGCATTGGCTGACGCCGGCGGATATGCACGCCCAGTTCGGCGAGACACAAAAGCAATTCGACGCGGTCGAGCAATGGCTGCGGGCACGAGGATTCACCATTATCGACAAGGCGTATGGCAGCAATTCGGATTACATCAGGTTCAAGGGAACGATTGCGCAGGCCGAACGCGCCTTCAAAATCCAGATCGTGGCGCCCGAGTACGATCTTTACGCGAACAAGGAAGACCCCGCTGTTCCCGATCAATTCGCCGGCGTAATTTCGTACATTTCCGGGCTTGACGACATTGGCGGACTGTAGCGGAGCCAGTCAGGCCCCCCATGTGCCGCTTAGTAAAGCGTATGTGGCCAGCCGGCGGCTTTTTTGTCAGCTTGCCTGGCTTTGCTTTTTGCCCGAATTGAGCAGCGTATAGCGTTTGCCTGAATGGGAAATCACACCTTGGAGACTCATCTCCGCCAACATCCGGTTGACCATCGGGCGCGAGCATCCGATGAGCTTGGTGAAATCCTCTTGCGCAAACTCGGGTATAAGCGTCACGCCATCCGCATCGGGGATGCCGAAGCGCTCGGCGAGATCCTTCAGCACGGTCTCTAGCCGCTCACGATAATTCATGCCGACGAATTCGATTGATTGGCGGATGTACTGGCTCGACAAGGTGTTGAGATTGGCCATCAAATTCAACAGATCCTGCTTGTCACAAGTCGACAGCAACTGCATCACCCGCTCGCGCGTGACCATCCCGAGCTGGCAATTGGTACGCGCTTGAGCCTCGAACACCTGCACTCTGCGTCCGTCATCATCGATAATGTCGTTATGGCCGAAGATCTCGCCTGGGCCGACCAGGCGCGTGATTATCAGATTTCCGTTCCCCGTCGGCAGAGTCATGTCGACGAATCCACGATAAACCCAGAACAGTAGTTCCGCGGGCGTACCTTGGTGAAAGATAATCGACCCTTTAGCGTAAGTAAGTTCGGAATGATGGTCTAACAGCTCGTCCGTGACCCGTTCAGGTAAACCCAGCGCAAGCATGCCGCGGCGGGTCTTTGCGATCGCTGTCGGCGGTTCGGGTGGCTGCGTGCGTTTGGTTTGGCTACTAAAGACGCCAGGCCCTATCGGCCTGTCGGAAAGATAGTAGCCCGAGCGTGCTTGCCTGGAGTTGAACGAGTTCACAAGGGCCTCCTCAAACATCGGCGTTCCAGATTGGCTTTGTTTATCGAGCAAAACAGGTACCAAGAAGCCAGAGGACGATTTCGGCAATCATGTGCTCGTTTCGGCACTGGTGCCTTCAACCTGCTCATCATTGGCGCAGCACAATCGCCTTGGTCTTTTGCGGGGCATTTTGAGAGCACACGTAATGATGAACGATTGTTTATAATCAGGCTTCCAAAAACGTCCATAATCATAATATAGAAGCTTATGGACAATGCAAGTTAAAATATGGCTTCAAGTCCCTTGCGCTCAATTGGAAGCGCGGAGCGACGCCCCTGGAGAGGATAGAATATTCGAAATCGGTGGGTGGCGAGCAAATGCAAATAGGGGCCGGGTGAGGTGGAAGCTGCTTCGATCTTGCCGATCTGGAATGGGAAAGAATTACTCAATACTCAAAACTAATTACCGCAGACGAGTTGTGTCTGAAGTCCTCGATTGCCGTACAGGTCAATTTTTCGTTGCGCTTCTTCACCTTCAATTGTCGGCGACTAACTTGGCCGGCCGTTAATTCTCAAGCACTTTCTTCGATCATGACGCGACTATACCTGGATCGGCACATTTGTTCGGAGCCGAAAGTTTAGTTTTGATCAAAATTCGGTGCCGAATATGTGAAAGAATGACTAAGTTTAGGCTAGAATAAACGACGGAAGGATGTCATAGAGTAAGAGCCTTTGGAGTGAGTCTCGGCGCCCTATGAATCGAGACTGCGAATCGTCGCAATGTTATCCGCAACCTATGTGTGCTGATTACGCTCAATGAGGCTGAAAGTGGCATCCCGTGTCCGTCTGACGCAGGTCCATTGCTTGGCCAAGTGATTGAGGAGGGAAAGATCAATCGTGATTATGGATGAATCTAACCTGCTACATGAAGAACTAACGGAGCTCGAGAAAATCATAACGCGGCAGGAGGCCTTTATCGTATCGTTGAAGATCAGGAAGCAGGCGTTGTCCCGCCAACTCGGAATCAAGGCTGACGTTAACGGCCGCGGAGCGTCGATGAGAAGACGCCTTAAGCTGCGCGAGGACATCAAACCCGTGGCACATGATCGCGGCGCATCGGCGGCGAATGGCGCGATGCGGAACCTAACTCTGTGACACGGGTTACGATCATGGTGCCGCAACAGATCGTGGCGACGGCGCACGATAGGCGAGAAACATCAAATGGCGGGTCATAAGTCCCATCCGGCAAAAGCACCCATGAGTAACGGGGTTGAGCGCTTCAAGACCTTGTTACTGCGGTATCTGTCGGAACCGAGCGTCGACGAATTGGTCGAACATCATACCGCCTTGACCTTTTCCAAAGGTGCCGCGATTTTCCGCCGCGGGGCGCCGGCGGACGTCGTCTATTGGATTCGTGCCGGCATAGTCGATGTGTTATGGCCCGGCCGTGATGGCAACGCGGTGCTGGCGCGACTGATCGGAGCCGGTGAATTCCTTGGCTATGCTGATTTCATTGACGAGAAGGGTCGCCGCTGCCAGGCTTTTGACGCGCATGCCCGCACCACTTGCCAACTTGCGCTGGTTACGCGCGAACATCTCGAAAGAATCTTGCAGAAGCTCGATGCTTCCAGGCTGGTGCGCGTGCTCGAGCAATTCAATACGGCGTGGTCGGGCGTGCTGTGCCGATGGGCGTGCTTCATTGGCCTCGATTATCGGCAGCGGCTTGAATTGGTGTTAGGCGAGCTGGCCTCGCGCTTCGGGCTTGAAGATGCCGGCGGCGTATTATTGTTGCCGCGGCTCAGTCATGCGGATTTTGCCGAGATGATCGGAAGTTCGCGTCCGATGGTCAGCAGGATCCTGTCTGAGATGGCCGATCGGAAGCTTCTGTTCCTGCGTGATGGCCATTTCATTATCGCTCGCGGTTCGGGGCTTGAAGCGGCTTCTTCAGCGCGCGCTGAGAATAAGACGAATGTCTGCGCGATGCCGGGCGCGGGTGCCGCGATGGGTTACTCTCAGCCGCATCGGCAGTCTCGTGTTGCCTCGAATCTTGAAGCGACACGCCGTGGCGGCTGTTCCGCATCCTCCTGACGCCACAACCCTGCTGCCAAGCGCCGTGCTTCCGCTCACGTCATTAGTCTCTGACGAATTTGTTGAAGCGGCCTTCCTTGCTCGGAGCATAGAGAAAGATCGGCTTGCTATCGTCGAATTTTTTAAAAAAGCCTTCCCAGCTAATCGGTTCGAGACTCGGCTCAGGTTCGCCAAAATCAATCCCTGTCGCCAAACCACATTCCGCCAGCGCTCATCGACATCAGCACAAACCTTTGTGAATAATGCGCGCTAGCGCGATGTTCTAAGAACGCCGACCTCTTTCAGTCAAATCCCGCGCAGTAGGTAAAGCAACCAAATGGCGGTTCCGTAAGAGGCGAGCAGCAATCCGCTACTTGTATACCAGGCGGCCGCGTGTTGCCGCCGATAACTAATCGCTAAGACGCCCAGCACCATCAGGAGCACTGCCAGGAAACCCGCCACCGCGAGCCCCGGATCGAGCGAGGCGAAGACCGGCGTAGGTGAGGCCAGGTCCATTGCGAAAAACACCACCATGTTGAAGGCGCATGAACCGTATAGATTGGCAACGGCGAGATCGAAGGCGCCGAGCCTCGCGACCGTCAACGAGGTCACCAGTTCGGGCAGCGCGGTCGAGAAGCCGAGCAACCAGGTTCCCACCAAAGACTCGCCCAAGCCACTGAGCGCGGCGAAATTTTTGGCCGAAGCGGCGAATCGCGGCGCGGAAAAAAAGATCATCGCGACGCCAAGCGCGAATACGAGGAAGGCCCAGCATAGCCGCGATTGCCGCCCACCCGCCGGACCCGCCGAACCATCCGATGGTGTAACCGCTGGTGTGCTGCGCCGATACAAGGCGCGCGTTCCCAGCAGGTAGACCAGCACGATCAAGAGCGGCTCGACTGATACGTGCGCAACGGTCAAACCGCTGTGCAGTAAAGTGAAGAACGTCCCCAGCAGATTGAGCACAATCGCGAGATAGGCGCTGAACAGGCTTGCGGAGTTGTTGAGCTTGGGAGTTGAGCAGGCGAAGGCGATCAGCGCCAGAATCGCCATATTGGCCAGGCTCGAGCCGAAAAGATCGCCGCCAGCCAAGTCGGCCGCGTGCAGCTTGACGGCCGATACGTCGGTCACGAACTCCGGGAGTGAAGTAGCGGCGGCCAGCATCAGCCAGCCCGTCCACATTTCGCCCACACCGGTGAGTTCCGCAATCCGATCGGCGGCGCGCCCCAACATCACCCCGGCCAGCACGACGATCGCGCCGGTTAGTGCCAGGGTTGATGCGGCCGCGCTCATCCTTACTATTATTGGACCAGAGGACGCAGGCCATTGACACTTGCCAGCACGGCGGAGCCATTGCTGATAAGTGCGGTCAATTCCGGGCGGACCATCCCCCCCGCCAGTGCCATTGCCAACGCGGCCAGATTCAGGGCAACCACAATCGAATAATTCTGATGAATCAGTTTGACCGCGCCTCGCGAGATGTCGATCGCATCCAGAATGCACACGAGGTCGTCCCGCATCAGCACCACGTGGGCGCTATGCTGAGCTAGGTCGGTGCCGTTTTTCATGGCGATGCCAACGTCGGCGTAGGACAGCGCGGCGGCGTCGTTGATGCCGTCGCCGACCATTCCGACCATGCGTCCACGATCGCGTAGATGCTTCACGACCTCGGCTTTTTCATGGGGCAGAATCTCGGCGTAAAGCTGGTTGATGCCGAGCGCGTCGGCAACGTGCCGGGCGGCGGCGCCGTTGTCCCCGGTAAGCATCACGACGTCGCGGATCGCGCGCAGTTTTAGCGCCTCGATGACGTGGGCGCCTTCTGGACGAATCTGATCTTCGTATATCAGTTGGCCGACCATCTCGCCGTTGACGGCGAGCATCAGTGACGACTGACCGTTGCGGCTGGCGCGCTGACAATCGAATTGGGCGCGCTTGATGCCGATCGAATTTTCCCGGAGAAACCGGGCGCTACCGGCATGCACGTGATAGCCGTTGATCCACGCTTCAACACCCATCCCGACATGGTATTTCGATTCGCTGCGATCGGGGATACTAACGCCGTTTGCGACTGCCTTGTTGAGTATCGCGGTGGCCACTGGATGGCTGAGGCGCAGTTCGGCGGCGGCGGCCAATTGGAGCACCTTGGGAGCGGGAAAGCCCTTGCCATCATAGGAGATGATGTCGATCACTTCGGGCGAGCCGAGCGTGAGCGTACCGGTTTTGTCGAAAACGATGGACTCCAGCCGGCTCAGCCGTTCCATACAACTGCCGCCACGAATCAGCACTCCGCGCCGCACTGCCGCCGACATCGAGGCCAGCACGGAGGTCGGCGCGGCGACGCGGATGCCGGTGCCGAAATCGATGATTAACATCGACAAGGTGCGGTTCAAGTCATGTGTCAGGAGATAGAGCGCGCCCCCCAAGCCAAGGCTCGGCGCAACCAACTGATCGGCGAATTTTTCGGCATAATTCTGCATGCGGGTCTCACCGACTGGCACCGATTCAACCATTCGCACGATCTCCGCGGCGAGCGACTCGGACGCGATGCGTTCGGCGCGCACGTAAAGCTTGCCTTCATGAACGACGCTGGCGGCGTATACCTTGTCGTCGTGCTGCTTCAACACCGGCAAGGCTTCGCCCGTGATCGTCCGCTGGTCGACGCTGGCATCGCCGTCGATCACGATGCCGTCGACCGGGATCATTTCGCCGTCGTACACTACGACCACATCGCCAGCCGCGATCTGATCGACCGGCAGCGAAATTTTTTCTTTGTCACGTAATACCCAGGCGCGTTTGCGCTGATAGTCGAGCAATTCGCCTATGGCGCGCTTGGACTGTGCCGCGGTTTGATCCCGAATCCAGTCGCCGAGGGTTATCAGCCAGGTCATGAAGGCGGTGGTGAAGACATTGCCCTGCATCGTGGAGATGCAGATGGCCAGGCTATCGAGAAAATCCACATTGAGGCGTTGCTCGTGACGCAGCGCGTCAAAAGCGCGATGGAAGCTTGGCAGGGCGCTATAGGCGCTGAGTGTGACCGCAAACGGTGCCCATGCCGAGCCCAAGATACTGGCCGCCACGCCGGCCGTGGCGAGGGTGAGCGCCGGCCAGCCATGCGGTTCGAGATTGGTAAACAGCCAGCGCGCGGGTTCTTCCGCAACGGTGGACGCGGGCGCGTCAGTCTCGAAAAGCGCCAGGCTTTCGGGGTCGACGCATCGCAGGTCCGCCGCAAGTTGCGCTTTCAGGTCCGCCTGGTTGGGGTCGTAATCCACCACCACTGCACCGCATAGCCAATTGATGCGAACCTGGCGGACATGTGGCCTTTTCTTTAGCCATAGTTTGAATTGTTCCACCGGCGCATCGAAATTCGCCAGCATCGGCACGCGCAGTCGCACTCGTCCTGGAGTCGAATGAATCACCTCGAAGGCTATACCGCCCACCTGCGCGTCAACTCCTCGAACCGTCTGCGGAGCCATTTTTGTTTGGGTGCTGCGAATGACCGCCTTCACGAGCGGCCGCACTCGTGTCGTTGCCCGCTTTGAGATTGCTCTCGCCAAGCTGGTTGAGCGCCACAAAAGATGTAAACGCGAAAATCATCAGCGTCAGCCACAAAGGTGTTGTGGCGGCGGAATTCCGCAGCGACGCGAGCCCGGCGACTCCCGCGATGGATGGCAACAAAATCTCCAGGTCTATTTGGTTTTGAGTCGCCGATCTGACGACGGCATCCGCGTTCAACAGGGCGGATCCGAGACCGCGAGCCAGTAAGGAGTACTGCTCCAGCTCAGGTGCGCCTTCGGCTTCCGCCAGCAAATCAACCAACTTCAGCGGCAGCCCGGAATCGACAAACGCCGTAGCCAATACTCCCAAGGATTTGAGCGCACCGGTGGCGCATCGGATAAGCACACTGCCAGTGATGGAATTGATGTCGGCAGAGCGCACTCCATCAAGTGCGCTCGCGATTTTGGCGATTCTGTTGAGCGCTTCGGGCTTGCGTTTAGCCTGCGGAATGCGCAGGCGGATTCGTCCCGGCGAATGATGGCGAACGTAAACACGCATGGAGCACTCCTGTCCGTCTCCGCACAAGACGGAGCGCGCTCATGGCAATCACGTCTCGATGCGAGCCTCAGTAGCTTTCTTCGGAAGAGGGCACGACAATTCCGCTATGTTGACCGGCTTCGCTCTGATGCTCCGCGCGAACTTCGGCAAATATGTCCTGGATGTCTTCGGTCGCTTCGGCGACCAATTCCGTTGCTTTCGAGGCGGCAACGTAACTCGCCTTGACGACCGATTTCATGAGCGGCCGGACGAAGCCGCTAATCGCGGGAAGACCGCGCGTCGCATAAACGACCCCGGCGCCGAGTATCATCCCGCCGAGCAGCTCCGGTTCAATCAATGCGCCGATACCGATGAGCGCGGCCGAAGCGATCCATGAGCCGCCCTCGGAAGTCCCACCGGATTCCTCGCTACCGCCATGCTCTTCGAGCGGTTCACGGCGGCTGCGTTCAGCCTTGGAGCCGGCGTGGGCACGAGATTCATGGCCGCGCGGGTTGCTTTGACCCTTGATGGCCTCGGTCCCATCATCTTTGTCATCTTTCGCCATGTTAATTAACTCCTGAGAAGGCTTAAAGAGCATCTTTCATTGACTACCCATCGGATGCTGTTGGCGGCGGATCAGCTCGCGCGGAAGGCAAATTTGCCGCCTCAGACGCGATGCCATTTGCGATGATTCATGTAAACACTGGTAACAAAGGCACATTTGCCACGTCACACCGATCGCATACAGGTGATAAATTCAGGAGCTAAGTTTTCGAGCAAGTTGCGCGCCATCGAAATTTTTGGCGTGCAACAGGGAGGAAGAGCAAACGCTGAGGATTATTTTTCGTGCCGCGATCGAGTTCATGGTCAGTAAGATGGTCGGCTTGCTGTTGAACATCGTCATCTAGTCCGACGTTTGAAACCAAATCGTGCCGCGATGTCATGTTTGATCAGAGCGCAAAGCGGATCAGCGCACAACCGGCATCGCTCGCGAGATCGCCGCGGTATTCCGGGATCGAGAGAACTTAGGGTGCGCAACGCCTTGGTAGTGGGTTCAAGTGGATTTTGAAAGTAGCAACGCCTCGCCATAGTCCAGCGCCGCGATCCGTGTGAGAATCGCGCCGCGTCCGGGTTTTCCGTTGGACTCCGTACCATTCAGACCGCGATAAACCACGCCCAGCGCGCGAATTGCGAGCTCAGGGTCGAACCGTTCGAGTTGATGGCGGTCCACGTCGTCAAGTAAGGCAGCCAGGTAAGGCCACAGGTCCTGGAGCGCATTACGATTGAGCAGGATTTCCGCAAAGCGCGTACGTGCCAGTAGTCGTTGGCGCCCCGAGGTGGCGACGCGAAGCACCTGATGGAGTCGCGCCGCAGTCCTCATCAGATCGCCTTTGGCGGCCAAATCCTCGGCCTCTTTCATCGCGGTTGAGTATTCCGAAGGGTCTTCGTCCTTGGCCGGGATGGCGTTGCTTTTGGTCTTGCCGAGACGTCAGCCAGTTCCGCGTCACATTGTCAGCGAACGGATTACCGTCGGCGGAGCTCGGCATTTCCAATCTTGGCACACGATGAACAAAGGCTGCCGTCGCCGCCACGACCGCCTAGCTCACCCGCTACGAAATCCGCCCTTTGAATTGCGAGGTTCTTGTCTACGGTGCGATTCAAGTCGAGCCAGAACGCATGACTTTGATTGATACCTACAATGGCGATCGGCGGCATTAATGTCCATAAATATAGATAAGGATAATTTTAACGAAGCCCTCAGAGCACAGAGGCTCACGCTTTATCTTGCGGTACCCAACCAACTTGACGAGAACGTCGACAAAGACGGCCGCATCTTGATCCATCAATAACGCGCTCGCATCACGATGCGGAAATGATTCCGCGTTGTTTGAATCGGCGCGGGCGTCGGTTGCAAAAAAAGCGTTTTCGACTAAGCCTGTTCCCAACGAATTGCCGGCCTGGCAAAAGGATGGTCCAACATGCGCGCGTCCATAATGCGTAATCAAAAGCTCGTCGTTGATGACATTCCAGTGCCGCAGCCCGGTCCCGGAGAGGTGCTGGTGAAGACCCTCGCATGCGGGATCTGCGGCTCGGACCTGCATACGCTGAAACACGCCGACAAACTGGTCGACCTTTCGCGGCGTTCCGGCGGGGGGTTCGTGATGGGTTTGGACCTGCGGCGTGACGTCGTGATGGGCCACGAGTTCTGCGCCGAGCTGGTCGATTTCGGCTCCGGTACTCAGCGTCGCTTGAAAACGGGGCAGCGGGTTTGCTCGATGCCAGTTCTGATCAAGCAATCAGGCGTCGAGACGGTCGGCTACTCGAATGAGAATCCGGGCGGTTATGGCGAATTCATGCGGCTGACCGAGGGTTTGCTACTCGAAGTGCCCAACGGGCTCTCGACCGAGCGCGCCGCCCTGACCGAGCCGATGTCGGTCGGTTATCATGCCGTCAACAAGGCCCGCCTGGACAAAGATGACGTGCCATTGGTGATTGGATGCGGTCCGGTCGGGCTTGCGGTTATCGCGGCACTGAAGTCCGCTGAGGTGCAACCTATTGTTGCGGCTGATTTTTCGCCGCGGCGCCGGGAATTGGCGCGGCGAATGGGCGCCGACATGGTGATCGATCCGAAGGAAAAGTCGCCGTTTGCAACTTGGCGTGAAATGGCTGCGTACAAGGATCCGGCGAAAGCCCCGCAATTGCCGCCATGGTTCCAAGGGCCCGCGTTACGACCCGCGGCGATCTTCGAATGTGTCGGTGTCCCAGGCGTGATCGATTCGATCATGTTATCAGCGCCCGCCAATGCGCGCGTCGTGGTGGTCGGGGTTTGCATGGAGGCCGATCAGATTCAGCCGCTGTTCGGAATCAACAAGGAATTGAATATCCAATTCGTGCTCGGCTATTCAGCACAGGAGTTCGCCCAGACGCTGCACAACCTCGCCGAGGGCAAGATCAACGCCGACCCGCTCATTACCGGAAAAATCGGCGTTGAAGGAGTGGCGCGAGCATTCGAGGAACTGGCGTCACCCGAGACTCACGCTAAAATTCTGGTCGAACCCTGGCATGGCTGATCGCCAAATCAACCGATTTGATGCCGAGCGTTACGCAAATCAGGCAATGCGGCCGGAGCCATCAGGCGGCCTTCATCCGCGCTGGGGTTCCGGCCGCCGCAACCTTTGCTCCTCGCCGGTCGAGTGCCAGCGCCAACAGAATTGTCAGAGCTATTCCAGACGAATTCACGACTAGACTCGCCAGCGGATTCCATTGACTTTCGCTCATTATCACATAACCGGCGCAGCTTAAAACCACGCCAAAGCCATAGACCGACAACGAATGCCGGCCGCACGAGCGGAACAGGTCGGCAAGCCCGGTTTTCAGCCACGGCGCTTGAGGCGAAACGAAGTAGCCAAAAACATATAGCAGGGCGATTACGTTAACCACCCGTAAAGGCGACAGAAAAGTTTTGTCAGCGGGCCAGACGTAAGAGACTGGCGCCGTGTGCGCAATCCCAACGCCGTTGGCCAGCCATCCAGTTAAAAACGCGAAAACCAGAAATCCAACCGCGGCCGACAGGCACAGTTTGTCCCATCGCGGCCTGTGCGAGGCGTTGCGGCTCAGATGACACACCGCCATGCCAAGAACGTACAGAAATTGCCAGGCGAACGGATCGAAATACCAGCCGCGTCCTTCACCCGCGTTAAGATTCCAGCCACTCATCCAGGTCGCGATATAAAGCGCGCCAGAGATTGCTAGCGCGACGCGATAATCCCGTTTCACCATCATTATGAAAAGCGGTGCGACTCCCAGCAGCACCAGGTAAAGCGGCAGAATATCCAATAGATGCGGCAGGTACGTCAGCGTAAGCGCCGAGGCCGCCGCATGTTTCGGATCCCGCACCAGCCAATCCAGCTTGAGTGACGTAACATAGTCAGCGCTATAGAAGAATCGCGACGCGAGTACAACAAAACCCGCCACGGCGGCAAACAAAACCAGATGTGCGAAGTAGATTTTAATCCAGCGCTTGCCAATTGCTTTGGCGCAAGTGACAAAGCCATGTTGGTCGAAGCGCGAACCGTAAGCCAGGTATGAAGCCATGCCGGAAATCAGAACGAAGACTTCGGCAGCGTCGCAGAATGAGAAATTTCTTAAAGTGAAATTCGACAGCGGGTTGTTGGGAACATGATCGATAAAAATGATGATCAGAGCCAATCCGCGGCAAAAATCGAGCCGCAAGTCACGTTGGCGAGCATTACTCATCACAAATCCTACAGACCACGATAACGTAGGCGATTCCTGACGTTTGAACCCTACCGAAATTGTAGAGTTGTCCGGGAACTCTACGATCTAACAACTCATCTGAATGAGGGAATCCTTCATTCGTCAAAGAGATTCCGCCAAAAGTAGCAAAGATCCTGCCATGTCAGATGAGAAGTGGGGAACGAGGCGTCGAACGGAATTGCCGCGTGAACGAAATCTCGCTACGGGAGCGTGATAGGCGCCGCCGGCGCGTTAGTGTTTATATTGCTTGAGAAAAAGTCCACGACGGTCTCCAATATGTCGAATCCTCGTAAGCGCCACGCTCCGAGGTAAATGCGTGCAGCACCGGCCTTTGAATCTTCGACGTTGACGGAAAGACGGTATTGTCCAGCCCGAGTGGTTTCGTGATCAGTTTTCGAACCAGCGTCCCGTATTTGCGGCCAGTGATCTTCTCCAGGATTGCGCCCAGCATGACGAAATTCGTATGCGAATACTGCCAGTCTCCACCCGAATTTGTATACTGTGGTTCCTGATATGGTGCCTGGCTGCGCCTGATGAGCTGGCGCGCCGTGAATCTTCGATACGGATGCTGGTAGAACAGATCACCAAACGGCTGGTATCCCCAGCGCCGGATCGGCCGGCCCAAGACGTAATCGCCGAAACCGCTGCTCGATGCCGCCAACATACGGAGCGTCGCTTCGTTGGCGTGAGGATAGTTCGGGAACCATTTTGATACGGGATCGCTGAGGCTGATTTGCTGCCGGTCTACCAGCCGCAGCAATATCGTCGTTTCAATCTGTTCCGCTGCCATGCCGACTCGAAAGTGCATCGCCGTTGAAGCCGGAACGCTCGTTGTGGGTCGCATCGAAGACGATCGCGTTTAGCTGGTAGGCGCTCTTCGCGCTCGTAAGAATCGAGAGTAACGAAGCCGCCGTACCGGATGGCGTGCCTGAGGTCGCTGGACATGTGGACGAAATCGAAGCCGAAGCGGCCGATGAGCCGCCGCTCCCACATCCCAGCGTGAGTAGCGTCAACGTAAGCGCCAAAAGAAACCGCAGGTAGTTCTTAGCAACTTTCATCTTCCTCCCACAATTTTCGCCGACGCGGGATGGTTTACAAATCCCAAAGCGCGGCGGCGTTGCGCACCGAGCCCGCCATCGATGATTTGCGCAAGCATACTATCTCACTGAGCGGCCCGAAGTCGCCGTCAATTTAGCGCAGACCTGCCTCAGATGACCGCGCTGGACAATTGAAGCTCAGGTTAGCCGCCTTGCCATGCCCGTTGCGGGATGATACGCCAAAGCATTTGCGGTGCGCAGGATAATGGGGGCTGTGGTGTATACATGGCAAACCCTGCGCAGCGTGTGGGGCAACGGGAGAAGTAATTGATGGCATCAAGCGCGAGCGGCAAGACGCTGCACGTCGGGGAGTTTGTTCTGCGGCATCGGGCCATTATCGGCATTATCTTGCTGGGGATAACCGCCTTCATGGGGTACCACGCCGCCCACGTTCGAATCGCGACTAAATTCGAGAATTTTTTCCCGGCTAATCATGAGGACGTTAAGCTCTATCGCAAGTACTCTTATCAATATGGCGGTGCGCAGAAGCTCGCCGTGATGCTGCGCGTCAAGAAGGGCGACATCTTCAATTACAAGAGCCTCATGGACATCCAGGACATCACTCGCGAGATTAACATCCTGCCCGGTGTCGACCACAACGAGATTTTCTCGTTGGCCTCGTATCGTGTCGCGTATGCGCAGGCCGTGCCGGGCGCGATAATCTCGCGCACTTTCATGTATCCCAATGTGCCAAAGACGAAAGCCGGCATCGAAGAATTGCGGCACAAGGTGATGGCCCATCGCGCACCCGTCGCGGGACTGGTCACAGGCGATTTGAAGGGCGCATTAATAACCGCCGCCTTCAGCGAGAACACGCTCAATTACGGCCTGCTATTCAAAGATATTCAAGCGATAATTCATAAATATCAGGACGCCAATACTTCGATCTATGTCGCCGGCGAGCCTGTCATCGCGGGCTGGAGCTATTACTATCTGCCGCGCATCACGATCATCTTTTTCGTCTCGATCGCGGCGATGCTAATCCTCTTATATATGTGCTTGGGCGAGCGCAGCAGTTGGTGGGCGCCCGCGCTGACCGGTTCTTTTTCCGCCCTGTGGGGCCTCGGTTTTGTCAGCTTGATGAGCTACAACTTCGACCCCGTAATGCTGTTCATCCCGTTTATCCTGACCGCGCGCGACCTGAGTC
>JBOHWM010000135.1:0-3125 GCA_050736555.1 Binataceae bacterium (SeqCode) | reverse complement strand
CCGCGAGTCTTACCGGAGGCCGATTCTTTCCGCTACGTTTCTCGGCCTTTCCGAGCCGCTCGAATTGCGCGCGCCGCTTTTGGGCGAATACAACGAGGAAATCCTGACAAATTATCTGGGTTATACGGCCGACGAGGTAAAATCTCTGATAAGCGATCGCGTGCCGCACAGCGCCCCGACTTAAGTGACGGAAATTCGAGATGGATGCTGAATCAGGCGGCGGCGGTGGCTTGCACCAGCTCAAAGGCGCCCAGTTCGATCGATTCGGTCGAGCGTAGCGCGATCTTCACATCTAGCCGCCGCTCCAGGATATCGAGGTCCTTGGCGCCAACGTCATACAGGTAGCGCGCAACCTCGGGGTTGATCTTAACCACCAGCACGTCGCTGCGTGGATGACGCCCGGCCGCGCGATGAATCCCACGCAGCACTTCCGCGGCCAGCGTCGGCACCGATTTGATCACGCGACGTCCGTGACAATGCGCGCAGGTTTCAGTCAGCAGCTCCTCGAGGCTTTCACGGGTGCGCTTGCGTGTCATCTGCACCAACCCGAGCTCGGAAATCTTGAGCATCGAGCTACGCGCTTTGTCACGTTTGAGCGCCTGCGCCAATGCGTCGGTGACCCGCTTGCGATCGCTCTCCCGCGCCATATCGATGAAATCGACGATGATGATACCGCCGATATTGCGCAGGCGAAGTTGCTTGACCACTTCTTCGGCGGCCTCAAGATTAGTGCGCAACACGGTCTCGTCCTGATTGCGCTTGCCGACAAAGCGGCCGGTATTAACGTCGATCGCAGTCAGCGCTTCAGCCTGGTCGAAAACCAGGTAGCCACCCGATTTCAGCCAAACCTTGCGCTCAAGCGCACGATCAATCTGCGGCTCGACATGGAAATGGTCGAAAATCGGTTCTTCAGCCTCATAGAGCGATACGCGCGAACGCAGCCGCGGCATGTAGGTCTGTACGAATTCGACCACGCGCTCATGGGTGGCGGGATCGTCGCACCATAGCCGCTCAAGATCACTGGAGAACAGATCGCGCACAATCCTGAGCGCGATATCCAAGTCGCTGTATAGCAACGTGGCGGGCGGGCTGGTCTCAGCCAACTTTACAATCGAGGTCCATAACTTGGTGAGGAACGACACGTCGCGCTGAATTTCACGACGGCTGACACCCTCGCACGCGGTGCGTACGATGAAACCGCCTTGTGGCGGCCTTAGTTCGTTGACTGCGCCGCGCAGCCGCCCGCGTTCGTCGGCGCTCTCAATCCGGCGGGAGATGCCGATATGATTGCTGGTCGGCGTGTACACCAGATGGCGTCCCGGCAATGAGATGAACGAAGTAAGGCGGGCGCCTTTTGTCCCAAGCGGCTCCTTGGCAATCTGAACAACAATTTCCTGGTTGCGTTTTAGCTGCTGTTCGATGGGCAAGCGGCCGCGTCTGGGATTGCGCCGGCCGTGCCTGGCACGTCCGTCTGGGGGAACGGCGTCAGTATCGCCGTCGCCTTCCTCGGTGGCCACCGCTTCGTTGGCAAGGTCCTCGACCGGTGAATCATCGTCCACATGAACGGGTTCGGTTTCGACGTCTTCCTCACCGATAACTTCCGCCATCGAACCGAACCCCTCGACACCGTTCTGAAAATCGGAGACATGCAGAAAGCCAGCCTTTTCCAAGCCAATATCAACAAAGGCTGCTTGCATTCCGGGCAGCACGCGCGTGACCTTGCCCTTATAGATGTTGCCAACCAAGCCACGGCGCTGATTGCGCTCCAGATAGAACTCGGCAAGCAAGCCGTCTTCGAGCAGTGCGATCCGCACCTCCAAAGTGGCTGCATTGATTATAATTTCGCGTTTCACGGGCAGGTTTTCCCAGCGCCTCACATCGCTCTTTCCATCCGAGCAGCCGATGCCTTAGCGTCGGGCCGAATCGACGCGCTGAAACGTAATGGGTTGGCGCAACTCACGCAAGTCGCTCCCGGCACTTATCCGCGACGCGGACAACTCGCAAGCTCGCCTGCTTGTTTCTGCCGCCGGACGATCTCCACCAGCGCCGTTCCTGCCCGATCATACGGAGCGAGGTTTGACTCCGCAAGGCAGGCGCTCGCCGCGTGCGTTCCTTAGTCATTAGTCATTAAATTAACACGTCCCGCTTGACTTGTATGCTTGTGCGCCGCTAGTCGTTTTAATAATGTCCGCGTCAGCCGATACTCTGGCGCACAATTCAGGCGCTGCCCTGCTCAATAGCAGGGTTCTTGTGCTTAACCGCTCTTATTTGCCGGTTCATGTCACTTCGGTTAAACGCGCCTTCGCGCTCCTATATCAAGGCGTGGCGCGCGCGGTCGATGAACGATATCGAACCTTTGATTTCGATAGCTGGCGGGAACTTTCAATCGAGGTTAACCAGGAACGCTTGGGTGTCGTTGGCGGTGCCGTTCGCGTGCCGCGCGTATTGCTGCTGACCGCCTATGAACGCGTGCCTAAGCGTCATGTGCGCTTTTCGCGCTTCAACATTTACGCTCGCGACAATAACACCTGTCAGTATTGTGGCAGACGCTTGCCGCGCACCGATCTGAATCTCGACCACGTGATTCCACGCTCCAGAAATGGTCTTTCGACGTGGGAGAACGTGGTTTGTTCCTGCCACGGTTGTAATCGGCGCAAAGGCGGACGAACGCCGGAAGAAGCCGGCATGCTGCTAATCCGCAAACCGCGCCGTCCGCAGTGGACTCCGTTTAGCTCAGAAATGTTCAACCTCAAGCGTTATCGCGAGTGGATGCCGTTTCTGACCACGGTGGACGCAGCCTACTGGAATACTGAATTGCTGCCGAACTGAAGGCGACGACCCGAAACGCCCTCACTTTCCACCACCACACGCTTTGAAGGGGGAGCTCTTCGAACTGAATCAACAGTCGCCCCCGACCACATGATGATGGGCTGTGGAGCAATAAAGGCTACGACCAGTAGTATCGCTCTTGACCCGTCACGGTGGTGCTAGGCTATGCTGGCACAATCGGTGGAGTGGTGGAGGCGTGGGTCTATGCGTCTTAAAAGCCTTGAACTGATCGGCTTCAAATCCTTTCTCGAACCAACTCTAATCGGATTCAGCCCCGGCATCACCGCGGTGGTCGG
>JBOHWM010000134.1:0-1869 GCA_050736555.1 Binataceae bacterium (SeqCode) | reverse complement strand
ACCTATGATCCCGCCATTGAGAGTGACGCTGAAACCGCCGCGCTCGCGCGCAATCTGGTGGCATGCGCGCTGAATTTCTACCGGGATTTTATCGAACCGGGCAAAACGCCGTACGTTCCTAATCAGGACGAGCGCGATCAATTGCGCGAACTGGCGGATTTTCTGCACGCCAATCCCGACGCCAGCGCCGAAGCAATCGAAAAAATAATCTACGACCTCGGCCGTGCCCATTATGAAAAGCCGGGCCACGTATTCGCACCGATTTATCGCGTACTGTTGGGGCAGGAGCGTGGCCCGCGTCTGGGCGTATTCATCCGGCTCGCCACGCCAGAAAAAATCGCGGCCAAAATCGAAGCCGCGCTAATGTAGGAGATTGATGTGGCAGTCCGATTGCCGCCCTTGTTCACGCTAACATCAGAAGACGCTGAGTCTGACGGCTTTGGCGAGCTTCCGCTGGCGTTCGTCGAAGGTGTGAAATGCGTCCGCGCGCAAGCTGAGCGCCGCGGCAACATGGAGAATATCGAGGCTGCGTGTGCCAAATCTGATGGTCCAGCGTGACGCGAGCCGCCGGGCCGCCGTGAACGCTTCCTCCTCGAGACCGTGCAGCTCGAAGACGCCATCGCGCAGGTCCGCATGAAAAGCCGCGGTTGCGGCGCGCGCTTGAGCAGATTGTATTTCCTTGCGGAACAGCCGCAACTGCACGGCATTAATCAACTCCAACTCCCCCAACGACGTTATCAGCGGTGGCAGCGCCAATTGCCGCATCTGCCTGGCCGCTTCGGCCGAGTTCGCATCTGGGATGTATAAACCAACGACGAAGCTGGTATCGGCGTAAGCTCTCAAGCGCGATCGCGTTCCCGCGAGAGCAATAGAGCGCCGCTCGGTTCGAGCGTTTTGTCGCCGTAAATGCGGCGTAACCGCGCTATGAAATCAGGGTGGCGAGCGGCGCGGGGAGCTGGAATCAATCGCGCAATTACCCGCTTGCGCTTGGTAATTTCGATGCTTTCGCCGTCCCGTAGGGAACGCTCGACTTCCGCAAAATGATAGCGCAGGTCGCGCACATTTGCCCTTTTCATGTGACCCATTTTAGCATCACATGATGGTCTTCGGAAACGTCGTGATGGAGTGACAAGTCATGCTTGCTCGGTTCGGATAGGCTTCATACGAATTCGGCGAAGACGCTGTCGGCCATCTCGAGGCCGCGCTCGGTCAAGCGGATACGTCCGTCTTGCCGCAGCAACAGGCCGTCGTTGATCAACGGTTTCGCGACAACGCCGAAGATGGACTCGAAGCTCTGACCGAAACGCGTGGCAAAATCGTTCAAGGCAAAGCCGCCGATCAGCCGCAGATTGAGAAATACGAACTCTCCGGCCGCGGTTCGCGCGGTGACCATCTCGGCGCCCGCCTCGGCGACGCCGTGTATACGCACGCGCTCCAGATAGCGTGACGGCGATCGTTCGTTCCACCATCGCCGGCCACCCGCACCGTCGCGCGCGAAACTGTGCGCACCGGCACCCAGGCCGAGGTAGCTTTCGCCATGCCAATAGCTCAGGTTGTGGCGCGCCTCGCGGCCGGATCGTGCGTAATTCGAAATTTCGTACATCGAATAGCCGCGCGCGGGCAGCTCCTCGCGCACGAACGCGTACATTGCCGCCTGATCATCGTTTTCGAGTGGCCGGATGCGCCCGCGCTTCAACTCGGCAAAGAAGGGCGTGCCTTCCTCGAAGGTCAGGTTGTAAGCCGAGACGTGATCGGGCGCGAGGGCCGCAGCCTGCTCGATATCATAATGTACGTCGGCGCGGCTCTGGCCAGGCACGGCGAAAATCAGGTCAAGGTTGAGGCGCTCGAAACCCGCGCGATGTGCATTGT